>NZ_CP046176.1:0-300000 GCF_013009555.1 Phocaeicola dorei
AACCAGTGTTTTATTGTTAGTCTATTAAATTACTTGTTTCACGTGAAACATACCTTGTTTCACCGCCCCAGCAGAACTAGTAGGACGTTGATGTCGCTAGGAGAGATACCCGGTATGCGGCTGGCTTGGGCCAATGTTTCGGGATCTATCTTCATCAGTTTCTGCCGGGCTTCGGTAGAGAGCGAATTCAATGAGTTGTAGTCGAACTTGCCTTTGATGCGGATGGCTTCCAAGCGATGTATCTTTTCTGCGATCATTCGCTCTCGGTCAATGTATCCCTGATATTTGATCAGTACTTCGGCGGCTTCAATCACTTCTTCTTTACGGTCGGTAATTTGGTCCAGCATGGCTTTGAAAGCCGGAATGTGCCCGGCTATATTTTCGATGGTAATCTGCGGACGGTTCAGCAGGTCGATTAGTTTGCAGCCGTGTGTCAGACGGGCAGTACCCAAACTTTCCAAAGCATCATTGATTAATGCGGCTTTAATGGAGAAGGTCTTGGCAAAGTCGATGATTTGGTTCACGGCTTCCCGTTTGCTGCAAAGATGTTCGTAACGGTCTTGTTTTACCAGACCTAGTTTGTAGGCACGTTCAGTGAGGCGCATATCTGCATCGTCTTGTCGGAGCAGGATGCGGTATTCGGCACGGGAGGTGAACATACGATAAGGTTCGTCCACACCTTTTGTAACCAGATCGTCAATCAAGACACCGATGTAGGCCTCGTCCCGTCCCAGTGTGAACGGCTCGCCACCGTGGCAGTTGATGTGTGCGTTGATACCGGCAATGATTCCCTGTCCGCCTGCTTCTTCGTAACCGGTGGTCCCGTTTACTTGTCCGGCAAGGAACAGGTTCTTTATTATTTTCGATTCCAACGTATGTTTCAGTTGGGTGGGGTCGAAGTAATCGTATTCGATAGCGTATCCCGGACGATAAACTACCAAGTCCTTAAATGCGGGTACTTTCTTCAATGCCGCCAACTGTATGTCCATGGGCAGTGAAGAAGAGAACCCGTTCAGGTAAAGTTCTTGTGTGGTTTCTCCTTCGGGTTCCAGGAAAAGCTGATGTTGCGGCTTGTCGGGGAAGGTTACGATTTTGGTTTCTATGCTGGGACAATAACGCGGTCCGATGCTTTGGATTTGTCCGTTGAAAAGGGGAGAGTCGGGCAGACCTTTGCGCAGTACCTCGTGCACCTCTTCGTTGGTAAAGCAGGTCCAGCATTGCAGTTGTTTCAGCTTGCGCGGTTCGCTCATGAACGAAAAGCGGTGGAAGTCGTTTTCTCCGTCCTGTGTTTCCATCAGCTCATAGTGTACGCTGCGTCCGTCTATGCGGACAGGCGTACCGGTCTTCATACGTCCGGCAGTGATTCCGTGGTGGGTGATTGATTCGGTCAGATGGTAGGAAGCTGGTTCGGCCATGCGTCCTCCTGCCAGTTGTTTATGCCCGATGTGCATCAGTCCGTTCAGGAAGGTTCCTGCGGTGAGCACGATACATTTTGCATGGAAAGTCACTCCCCAGCAAGTCATGACTCCGGTCGCTTCACCGTTTTCCACGATTAGTTCTTCTACAGTATCTTGCCAAATGTGCAGATTGGGAGTGTTCTCCAGAATCTCGCGCCATGCCCAGATAAACTTGCCGCGGTCACACTGGGCACGGGGGCTCCACATAGCGGGACCTTTGGAACGGTTGAGCATACGGAACTGTATGGCTGTACGGTCTGTAACCAGTCCCATATAGCCACCTAATGCGTCTATCTCTCTTACGATTTGTCCCTTGGCAATTCCACCTACGGCAGGGTTACAACTCATTTGCCCGATTTTGTTCATATCCATGGTAATCAGGCAGGTCTTCGAACCCATGTTGGCTGCGGCCGCAGCTGCCTCACAGCCTGCGTGTCCGGCGCCTATTACAATAACGTCGTACTTAAAATCCATTGATTTATTTCTTTTTACCGATTGCAAAATTACGAATTTTACTCTGTAAAGCGGTGATAATACGGCTAAAAAGAATGTGTGGCGACAGAAATCTGCTTCTGCCGCCACATCATACAAACACTATTTCTAAAGTAAACTATTTCCTGTTATTTCTTGTCCGGAGCAGGAGGGGTGTCGGACGGGCGTTTCTTTCCGTCCTTGTCTACCGGTTTAAACTCCTCTTTCTCCGGTTCATTCTGTGCGTTTTCTTTCGAGGAAGGATTGACAATGTTCTGATAGGTATCATGAATGGGAAGTTTGTCTAGGATACCCAGTGCAGGAGCTACTTTGCTGACGACGTTCTGCAAGAAATTAGATGTCGTGCCGTTGCCGCCGTCAAAAACAGTAATATTCCCCAGTTGAATATGTTCAAATGCCTTAACCTGTTCCGAAGCGATTTCCTTCCATTGGTCAACCATCTTGTATTGGATGGCGATTTCGGGATTGCGTTCGGCAGCTTTCACCATGGCCTCGAAGCCTTCTGCTTCGGCCAGCAAGGACTTCTTCTTACCTTCCGCTTCTGCCTCCAGCTTCATCTGGATGGCCTTGGCTTCCGCCTGTGCTTTTGCCAGGATAGCTTCCGCTTCTGCATTTGCCTTACGTTTTATTTGCTCAGCCAATGCGTCCGCATCCAAGATAGCTTGCTGTTTGGCTATTTCGGCAGGAACAATCTTATCCGCTTTTAAAGCCTGTTCTACTTTGCGGGCTTTCGCTTCTTCTATCTCACGCTGTGCGTTTTCCTGTGCAGTGAGGACAGCAGCTTGCGTTCTGGCCTGTGCTTCACCGGCTTTTCTAGAGGCTTCCGCCTTGGTAACTTCCAGTTCCGCATTACTTTCGGCAACCTCTTTGGCAGCGTTATTTTGCCCGATGGCCGATTTCTTTTGTGCTTCCGCCTGCTTTATCTCCATATCGGACTGGAGCTCTGCAGTACGACTCTCCTGTTCGGTACGCGCCTGTTCCTTGTTTACTTCCATAGAGGCGCTGGCTTTGGCGATACGTGATTCTTTTTCGGCGTTTTCTTCCGCTACTTTCGATTCACGTTCCTTGTCGGCTATGGCTACTTTAATCTCCTCGTCACGTTGCGTATCGGCCAGTTGAGTGTTCTTGTCGCGGTTGGTTTCTGCTACTTTGGTGGCGCGCTCTTTTTGCTGTTCTGCAATCTTGATGGCCCCCAGTTTCTGCTGTTCTTCAATGTTGGCTAAGGCTTCATTCTTGGCTTTCGCTTCGGCTTCTTTTCCCAGATTGACGATATAGTCGGCTTCATCACGGATGTCGCTGATGTTGATGTTCATCAGGTAAAGGCCGAATTTCTTCAATTCGGAATCGATGTTTTTGCGGCAGTTCTCAAGGAATGTATCACGGTCGCTGTTCAGTTGTTCGATAGTCATATCGGCGATGACCAAACGCATTTGTCCGTAAACAACGTCTTTAATCAGTTCCTGTTGTGCCTCGATGTTCAGTCCCAGCAAGCGTTCGGCCGCATTCTGCATGACTTCGGGCTCTGTGCTTACGGCCACAGTGATGGTAGTGGGCACATCTACGCGGATGTTTTGTTTGGAGATGGCGCCGGTCAGTTTGCAGTCAATCTGCATGGGTTTCATGTTCAGGAAAGAGTATCCCTGAATGATGGGCCATACAAAAGCGGCTCCTCCGTGATACAGTTTAGCCGATTTCTTATCGCCGGTCTTACCATATACTACCAATACCTCGTCGCTCTTGCACTTGCGGTAACGACTTAAAATCCCGACGATGGTCAGGACGATGACAGCTACCAGAATAGCTGCATAAATGAGAATCTGCTCATCCATAAATGATTGCGTTTTTAGGGTTTATTTAATCAATATAATAGATTCCTTCCTTGTAATCCTTCAGTGTGAGGATATCGCCTTCCTGATAGCTTTTACCCTGTATGCTCCGCACGGTAAGTTCTCTTTGTGCACCATTGATGGCGATATAGACCACGTATTCTGTTCCTGCCTGTCCTTGTTCCTGACAGCGGGTATATATTTCGCATTTCCTGCCTATTAATTCTTCTCCCTGTTCGGGCTTATTTTCTTGTTTCAGCTTATAGCAGAGCTTATAAATCCAAGCTAGGACGAAAACAAAAAAGCTGCCGCTTATCACGGCGCCCAGATAATGCAAGACAATGTAGGGAGGCTGGCATAAATACATGAACCAACCGAAACCCATGCAGAAATGAATCAGCCCTTTGAAGGAGAGCACGCTGCTCATGTCTATATCGGCGTTGCCGTCGGCATTGACGTCTATGTCGGTGTCCATATTGCCGAAAAAGATGGATAAGATGAATTGCAGAAGAAAGATTCCCGTACTTACTAATGCAGCGAAAAAATATACGTTAGCTTCCATTTGAGTGATATATTTTGTGTTTATCTGTTTTTTCAATTCACAAAATAAAGCAATTAATCCGGAAAAGCAAGAAGATAAGGGAATAAATGTAGCTGCATGTATAGCTTTCGACGTTTTTATCCGTCCGGCGGAAAGTTTTCCCTAACTATTGGCATGTCTTTGAAAAGTTACGGGCAATCATTCGTGCGCACTATGCCCGTAACTTTTATAGGTTGTTCTACCTTGTATGTCCTGTTATAGGGAAACCAATGCCAGCGCCTTGTTCTCGGCAGCTTCCATAATCTCCCGTTCACCGGGCCCTTTGTCGTTGATGCCGCACAAGTGCAGGATACCATGAATAATCACCCGGTGAAGCTCGCGGTCGTAGGGTTGCTCAAACTGTTCCGCATTGGTGCGGACAGTATCCAGACTGATGAATAAATCACCGGAAATGCGATTACCTTCGCAATAGTCGAAAGTGATGATATCCGTGTAATAATCATGTTGCAGATACTGCTGGTTTACTTCCAGTATTTTATCGTCCGAGCAGAAGATATAAGCGATTTCTCCCACTCTTTTTCCATAGCAGGCGGCTACCTCTTTAATCCATTCGGTGGTTTCTTTCTTTTTGATATCGGGCATCTTTACCCCATCGGTTTGATAACTTATCATAGAATAACAAATTAGAAATGACAGGCAAAGATAGGTAAAGTATCTTGTTAGCGGTTCACTTTCGGGATATTTTCTAATAACTTTCTAATCTGGTCTGAGTTGATTATAATCGGTTTCACTTCTCATCGGGAAAAGGGCGTTGTACTTTTGTCACCCAAAAACAGAAAACAATGAAACAACGTGCTATTCTTTTCTTTTTTATAGGCATAATGACAGGAATACTGCAGGCACAGACCTTGACTCTGAAAGATGCCGGACAGCTTTTTCTGAAGCAGAACCTGTCTCTTATTGCAGCCCGGTATGATATGGACATTGCTCAGGCACAGGTATTGCAGGCCAGACTTTTTGAGAATCCCGTTATCTCGTTAGAGCAAAATGTGTACAATAGGCTGAATGGAAAATACTTTGACATGGGAAAGGACGGGGAGTCAGGAGTGGAGATAGAGCAGGTTATCAGTATTGCCGGGCAGCGTAGTAACCGTATCCGTCTGGAAAAAGTGAACAAGGAAATGGCCGGATATCAGTTTCAGGAAATCATGCGCACCTTGCATAGTGAGCTGAACGAACGATTTGTCGAGACTTATTTTCTGACTAGAAATATGGCTGTTTATGAAAAAGAAATAACTTCGTTGGAGCGCCTTCTGGCTGAGATGAAACTTCAACAACAGAAAGGAAACATTTCACTGATGGAAGCCTCGCGTCTGGAGGCCATGTTGCTTTCATTGAAGAAGGAAAGGAATGAGCAGGAGAATCAGCTGGTTGCCGCCCGGGGAGAATTGAACCTTCTTCTGAGCCTTCCTGCTGATGCGCGTCCTGAACTGCTACTGGATGAAAGTATGTTGAAACAGCTGGACTTGTCACAACTCTCTTATGCGGACTTGATGGCACGTATGACTGGACGTCCCGATTTAAAACTGGCCCGTACCTATATCCGTGCTTCGCAGGCGAACCTTAAACTTCAGAAGTCGCTGGCTTTTCCCGAAGTATCCTTTAAAGGGACTTATGACCGTGCCGGTAATTTTATCAATAATTACTTTGCTGTGGGGATCAGTTTCTCTGTTCCTATATTTAACCGTAATCAGGGTAATATAAAGTCGGCCCGCATCGAAATCATGAAAGCGGATAAGGAAAAGGAGTATGCCATGGGAAAAGCGGAGATGGAGCTTTTTACCGCTTATTCGCAGCTGGAGAAGGCGATGAATCTTTATCAGTCGGTGGATAGTGATTTGGAGCAGAACTTTGAGAAACTGATAGCGGGAGTGAATGAAACGTTCCGGAAACGTAGTATCAGTCTGTTGGAATTTATAGACTATTATGAGAGTTATAAAGAAACTTGTATACAGTTATATGACACACGTAAGGACTTGCTTCTGGCTATGGAGAATTTGAACCGAGTTATCGGACAAAATGTATTTAATTATTAATAACTTATCAATCAGAGAACAACAATGAATCAGAATATCTTTTTACTGGGCTTATTTTTTCCTCTTCTTTGTAACTGTTCGGCACCGGCTGAACAAACAGACACGACCAATGGGGGGATCTTCCTGACAGACAGTTTGAAACAAGTAGTGGCCATTGATACTGTAAGTATACAGGAGGTCACGATGGAACTTACCCTGAACGGTCGTGTTACTTTCAACCAAGAACAGGTGGCACGGGTGTATCCCATATTCGGGGGGACGGTGACGGAAGTCCATGCGGAAACGGGAGATTATGTGCAGAAAGGTGAGGTTCTGGCCGTAATCCGTAGCGGGGAAGTGGCCGACTATGAGAAACAGCAGAAAGATGCTGCCCAACAAGTGCTTACCGCCCGGCGTGCCATGGATGCGACTCAGGACATGTATGTTTCGGGCATAGCTTCGGAGCGCGATATGCTCCAGGCAAAGCAAGAACTGGCCGCAGCCGAGGCGGAGGATAAAAGGGTGAAGGAAGTTTTCTCCATTTATCATCTGTTGGGTAATTCCTTTTATCAAGTGAAGTCTCCGGTAGCGGGATTTATTGTCAATAAAAACATCAGCAAAGATATGCAGATACGTTCAGACCAGAGTGAGGAATTATTTACTGTATCGGGGTTGGAGAATGTCTGGGTGATGGCCGATGTCTATGAAAGTGATATCAGCAAAGTATGTGCAGGAGACAGGGTGGAGATTACTACACTGGCTTATCGGAACAGGAGTTTCGGAGGCACTATAGACAAAGTGTATCAGGTGCTGAATGACGAGAGTAAAACGATGAGCGTGCGCATAAAATTGCAAAATAAGGATTATCTGCTGAAGCCGGGTATGTTTACCAATGTAAAGGTGACTTGCAAGGCATCCGAGGAACGGATGGCACGGATAGACCCTCATTCGCTGGTTTTTGAGAATGGGAAGAATTATGTGGTAGCGGTAGACGGCGACGGCAGTCTTCAGGTGAAAGAGGTGGAGATTTACAAGCGGTCGGATAAGGAATGCTATCTCCGTTCCGGTGTTACCGGAGGCGATAAGATTCTTAACAAAAATGTTCTGTTGGTTTATAATGCTTTGAATGACGATTCTAAATAGAAGGAAAGTATGCATAAGTTTATTGATAATATAGTAGCTTTTTCACTGAAAAATAAATTTTTTATATTTTTCTGTACCACGATAGCGGTCATTGCAGGGGCGATATCTTTCAAACATACACCTGTAGATGCTTTTCCCGATGTGACGAACACGAAAGTGACCATAATCACCCAGTGGCCGGGGAGAAGTGCGGAAGAGGTGGAGAAATTCATCACTATCCCTGTTGAAATAGCGATGAATCCTGTTCAGAAGAAGACTGATATCCGTTCTACCACTCTTTTCGGTCTGTCTGTTATCAATGTGATGTTTGAGGACGATGTCGATGATTTCACAGCTCGCCAGCAGGTGTATAACTTGTTGAATGATGCTGATTTACCGGAAGGGGTCACTCCTGAAGTACAGCCGCTTTATGGCCCGACGGGAGAGATTTACCGCTACACTTTGCGCAGTGGCAAGCGTGATGTGCGCGAATTGAAAACAATTCAGGACTGGGTGATAGACCGCAATCTCCGTGCTGTGCCGGGTGTGGCTGATATTGTGAGTTTCGGTGGCGAGGTAAAGACTTTCGAAGTCAGTGTGAATCCCCATCAACTGATAAATTACGGTATTACTTCATTGGAGCTGTATGATGCTATTGCAAAGAGTAATATCAATGTCGGAGGAGATGTGATTACTAAGAGCTCACAGGCCTATGTGGTGCGTGGAATCGGATTAATCAATGATTTGGAGGAAATCCGGAATATTGTAGTGAAGAATATCAACGGTACGCCTGTATTGGTCCGTCATTTGGCGGATGTGCACGAATCCTGTTTGCCCAGACTGGGACAAGTAGGACGCATGGAGGAAGATGATGTGGTGCAAGGCATTATCGTCATGCGGAAAGGAGAAAATCCGGGTGAGGTGATTGCTGCCTTGAAGCATAAAATAGCAGAACTGAATACAGGGATTCTGCCCGAGGATGTGGAGATTGTTCCATTCTATGATCGTGAGAACTTAGTCAATCTGGCTGTTCATACGGTGACTCATAATCTTATTGAGGGTATATTGTTAGTTACGTTTATCGTTTTAATTTTTATGGCGGATTGGCGGACGACAGTGATTGTCGGCATCGTGATTCCGTTGGCGCTGCTCTTTGCCTTTATCTGCCTTAGAGCGATGGGAATGTCTGCCAATCTGCTTTCTATGGGAGCGATAGATTTCGGCATCATCATTGATGGCGCCGTGGTGATGGTAGAAGGGGTTTTTGTGGCGCTGGACAGAAAAGCGTACGAGGTGGGAATGCCTGCGTTCAACCGGATGTCGAAAATGGGGCTTATCCGGAGCACTGCCAAAGATAAGGCGAAAGCGGTGTTCTTCTCCAAATTGATTATTATCACAGCGTTGGTGCCTATATTCTCTTTTCAGAAAGTGGAAGGAAAGATGTTCTCTCCGTTGGCATATACATTGGGATTCGCACTGCTGGGGGCTTTGATCTTCACTTTGACACTGGTTCCTGTCCTGTCTTCTATGTTGCTGAAACGTGATGTCCGTGAGAGGAATAACTGTATCGTCCGTTTTATCAATGAAAAAGCTTCGTTGCTGTTCGACCGGTTTCATGCCCGTCGCAGTCTCACTATCGGACTCTCTACGGTGGTGGCGGTTTTCGGATTGTGGCTTTTTACTTTCTTGGGAACGGAGTTTCTTCCTCAGCTGAATGAAGGTTCCATTTATGTACGCGCCACGCTTCCGCAAAGCATCGCTTTGGATGAATCGGTGGAGCTGGCCAACACCATGCGTCGTAAACTGATGGCTTATCCCGAAGTGAGACAAGTGATGTCCCAAACCGGACGACCGAATGACGGAACAGATGCGACCGGTTTCTATAATATTGAATTTCATGTAGACATCTATCCCGAGAAAGAATGGGAGAGCAAACTGACCAAACTGGAACTGATTGATAAGATGCAGCAGGATTTATCCATTTATCCGGGCATCGACTTCAACTTCTCACAGCCTATATCGGATAATGTGGAGGAGGCGGCATCGGGGGTAAAGGGCTCTATTGCGGTGAAAGTGTTCGGCAAGGACTTATATGAGTCACAGAAACTTGCCGTACAGATTGATAAGATTTTGGGGACTGTGGAAGGTATTGAAGATTTGGGAGTAATCCGTAACATCGGCCAGCCTGAACTGCGTATCGAACTGGATGAACAGAAACTGGCACGATACGGGGTAGCGAAAGAAGATGTGCAGTCCATCATCGAGATGGCTATCGGCGGAAAATCGGCCTCTTTACTTTATGAAGATGAACGGAAGTTCAATATTATGGTGCGTTATAATCCGGAATTCCGTCAGAACGAAGATCAGATAGGCAAGATATTGGTTCCGGCCAGCGATGGAGCCATGATACCTGTCAAGGAATTGGCGGATATCCGTACCATTACAGGACCCTTACTTATTTTCAGGGACAACCACACTCGTTTCTGTGCGGTCAAATTCTCCGTGCGGGGACGGGACATGGGAACGGCGGTGGCAGAGGCACAAAAGAAAGTAAATGCCGCGATCCATCTTCCTGAAGGATATTCTTTGAAATGGACGGGAGATTTTGAGAACCAGCAACGGGCGTCCAAGCGTTTGGCCCAGGTGGTTCCTGTGAGTATCGCTATTATCTTTGTCATTCTGTTTGTACTTTTTTCGAATGCCAGAGATGCAGGACTGGTGCTGCTGAATGTACCTTTTGCAGCCGTGGGAGGTATTGCCGCATTGTTGCTGACGGGATTTAATTTCTCAATTTCTGCGGGGATCGGTTTCATTGCTTTATTCGGTATCTGTATTCAGAATGGGGTGATTATGATTTCGGATATCAAGCATAATCTGCATACACGGCTATCCTTGCCGGATGCGGTGAAAACAGGAATGCGCTCGCGTATCCGTTCCATTGTAATGACGGCGGCCATGGCGGCTATCGGGTTGATGCCTGCTGCCATGAGTCATGGCATAGGTTCCGAATCACAGCGCCCGCTAGCTATTGTTATTATTGGCGGTTTGATAGGAGCCACTTTTTTTGCCTTGTTCGTATTTCCGCTGATTGTGGAGTGGGTTTATAGCAAGATGTTGTATGATAAAGAAGGTAATCTGCTGCAAAGAAAATTATAATGATGTATATTTGCAACCGACAGAAAAACAGATTTGTTTATGGCAAAAATAATATTGGTAGAGGATGAGATAAATATTGCCTCGTTCATTGAAAGAGGGCTTCGTGAGTTCGGTCACGAGGTCTCTGTGGTGTACGATGGTAATGCGGGATGGGAACTGCTTCAGAATGAGTCTTTTGATTTGTTGATATTGGATATCATTATGCCGGGTATGAACGGGTTGGAACTGTGCCGCATGTACCGGCAGCGTTTCGGCTATCACTCTCCTGTTGTTATGCTGACTGCGCTTGGAACTACAGACGATATTGTGAAAGGACTGGATGCCGGAGCGGATGATTATCTGGTGAAACCGTTTAGCTTTCAGGAACTCGAGGCGCGTATCAAGGCTTTGCTCCGCCGGAGTAAGGAGGTTCCTGTACAGCAATTGGTTTGTGGGGATTTGATTTTGGACTGTACGTTGCGGCGTGCTCGCCGGGGAAACATGGATATTGATCTTACGGTAAAGGAATATCGGTTATTAGAGTATTTTTTGTTGCATCAAAGGGCGGTGCTTTCCCGGCTTACGCTATTACGTGATGTGTGGGATAAGAATTTTGACACCAATACGAATGTAGTGGATGTATATGTGAATTATTTGCGCGCCAAAATAGATAAAGGTTTTGAGGACAAGTTGATACATACAGTGGTGGGTGTGGGCTATATGATGACTGATTGAAAAGTATCTTTAGGATATAGAGAAACTTAAAAGAAAGGATAGACATGAAGATTGGACCTAAAATAGCTTTGTTTTATTCCCTCATTACGATGTGTGCCATTATCATGGTGATGAGCGTGTTCTATTTGTTCAGCTCTCGCTATATCAACCGTCTGTATGAGTCTTATTTGCGGGAGAAGGCATTTATCACTGCTCAGAAATATTGGGAAAAAGATGAAGTTGACGAACAGAGCTATCGGTTAATCCAGCAGAAATATGATGAGCTGCTGCCGCAAGCAAGGGAAGTATTATTGAATATGGACACGTTGGCACACGTCAAGGACACGTTGGGAAAATATCTCAATGCCAGTCAGCAGGAAAGACTTTTTCATGGTGACGGTACTCCGGTGACTTTTAAATATAAGAAAGAATTGGGTGCGGCTCTCTATTATCCGGATAATGAAGGATATTTTATTGTCTTTGTCTTCTCTGAAAACACTTATGGCAAGGAGATACAGGAGCATATTTTGCTACTTTCGGTTACTCTCGTTGTCATCAGTTCTATTTTTATTTTTTTTATCGGGCGTGTTTATTCTAACCGGATTCTTACTCCCCTGCAACATATCTTGAAAGAATTGAAGCGTATCCGCGCCAATAACCTGAATGTACGTCTGAGAAGCTATGGGAACAAGGATGAGCTGGATCAGCTGATTGTGTCACTGAATGGGATGCTGGATCGTATTGACACAGCGTTTAAATCCGAGAAATCATTTGTCAGCAACGCTTCCCATGAATTGAACAACCCGCTTACTGCTATTCAGGGGGAGTGCGAAATAGCCCTTCTGAAAGAGCGTAGCACTTCGGAATATATGGATTCTTTGGAACGTATCTCGGTAGAGAGCAAACGTATTTCTCTGCTGATAAAGTCTTTGCTGTTTTTATCCCGTCAGGATAAGGATATCCTAGCAAATACGGTAGAGGATGTTTGCCTGCCTCGGATGCTGAGGGAGCAGTATGTCGGCCGTCCTCGTATTCGTCTGTCTTCCACACTTAGGGAGGAGAATGACTTTATTGTCCGTGCCAATCCTTATTTATTGGGAATAGCCCTTCAGAATGTAGTGGATAATGCTTGTAAATATTCGGATAAGGATGTGGAAATCAGCTTGTTCGAAAAGGAGGGCCGGAGAGTGGTGGAAATCAGGGACCAGGGTATTGGTATTCCTCAAGAAGAGGTAGAATTGATTTTTCAATCTTTCTATCGTGCTAGTAATACACGTTCTTACAAGGGGCAAGGCATCGGGCTAAGCCTTTCTTTGAAAATTATATCTACTTACGGCGGCCAAATGGGAATCCATTCGGAAGAGGGACATTTTACCACCGTAAGTATAACTTTTCCTCTGTCCCTAGCCGAAGAATAAATAACAGATAAGAATAGCCGCAATCACTCCGGCCAAATCGGCCAGTAGTCCGCAAGGAACGGCGTGGCGTGTCCTCACTACTCCTACGCTACCGAAATATACTGCCAGGATATAAAAGGTAGTGTCTGTGGAACCTTGAAAGATACAGGCCAGTCTGCCTACGAAAGAATCGGGACCGTATGTAGTCATGGCATCCACCATCAATCCGCGTGCTCCGCTTCCACTCAATGGTTTCATCAGTGCTGTGGGAAGTGCTCCTACGAAATCACTGTCGATACCGCATAGCTTTACGGCTCTGTCAATGCCGTCAATCAAATAGTCCATCGCACCCGATGCACGGAAGACACCGATGCCTACCAGTATGGCTACCAGGTAAGGAATGATGCGTACGGCAGTGTTGAATCCTTCTTTGGCCCCTTCAACAAAGGAGTCGTAGACATTGATTTTTTTTCTGATCCCTGCTACAATGAAGCCGATGATGATAAGAAATAGAAAGACATTGGCAAAGGTAGTGGAGTAAATATCTATCTGGTTTCGTGACAAGGTATTGAAGAAATAAATAATTCCTGTTACCAGCAAACTCATTCCCCCTAAGAAGAAGAGGATGGTACGGTTAAACAGGTTGATTCTCTGATAAATGCTTACAGCGACAATACCTGCCAAGGTAGAGAAGAAGGTTGCCAGCAGGATGGGGACAAATATGTCTGTAGGTTGGGCAGCACCTAGTTGAGCGCGATATACCATGATGCTGATAGGAATCAGAGTCAGCCCCGAAGTATTCAGTACCAGGAACATAATCATGGGATTACTGGCAGTATCTTTCTTGGGGTTCAGTTCTTGTAGGCCCTCCATTGCTTTCAGTCCTAAGGGAGTGGCGGCATTATCTAGTCCCAGCATATTGGCTGCCAGATTCATAAAGATGCTACCTGTCACAGGATGTCCTTTGGGGATATCGGGAAAAAGTTTACTGAACAGAGGTCCCAGCAATCGGGAAAACAGAGCGATGACTCCGCCTTGTTCGCCTATTCTCATGATACCCAGCCAAAGGGAAAGGACACCGGTCAGTCCCAGTGAAATTTCAAATGCAGTTTTGGAAGAACTGAAAGTAGAGTTGATAATTTCGGGAAACACTTGTGTGTCGCCAAGGAAAACGAGTCGCATCAACGCTACTACGAAGGCTATCAGAAAAAAGGCTATCCAAATGTAGTTCAGAACCATATCGCTAGTTTTATTAGTAATAACTCGGACAAAAGTAGTCAATTTATTCGTTTTTGAATTAGAAAAGATTCAATTCTCTTATTTTTATTTCCAATCTTTGTTTGAACACGATAGCAAAATAGTATGAAATGATTTTAAGAGCAAACTACTCTCTCATTTGATTATTTCGATGAACGGGACGAGAAGGAAGCGTTTAAGCGATTCTCGCGAGTTTGAAGAATATCAAAAAGAGTAAAAAGACGTTTGATGGTTTGCTATTTGTCGGGTATATAAAGAAAAATGTTCTTTATGGATTTAAATATGCTTTGAAATGGATACTAATGAGATGTAAAATAACTCTTGAAATAAGTCTGTTCTAGAAGAAACGGATAATATAAGAATCGAAATAGTTAGGAAAAAGAGTTTTGTTGATCGGATCTGATAATAAAAGGTTATATTTGTGCAAATATGTAGTGTGAATTCTGTAGTAGAAGGAGGGCATTGATGTAATAACAAGTAATATGGGAGAATATATGATGAAAACCGAGGAAATAAAAGATTAGTTCAAGCAGTTTGAAAGTATCGTTTGTGATTATCATGGAGTAGAGTGTTGGAGTGCACGCGAGTTGTATTCCTTATTGGGTTATACCCAGTGGAGAAACTTTGAGGCTATCATCAATAAAGCGAAAGCTGCTTGCACGAATGCAGGTGAAGATGTGACCTATCATTTTGCTGACGTCAGCAAAATGATAAGTTTACCTAAAGGTGCAGAAAGAGAGATAGATGATATCTATCTTACCCGTTATGCCTGTTATTTGACTGCTCAAAATGGTGATGCGCGTAAACCGGCTATAGCTTTTGCTCAAAACTACTTTGCTGTTCAGACAAGGCGTGCAGAATTGGTGGAACAACATCTGTTGGATTATGAGCGGGTTCAAGCACGGACTAAATTGGCTGAAACGGAAAAGCTGTTATCGGGTGTGTTTTATGAACGCGGAGTAGATAGTAAAGGTTTTGCCATTATCCGTTCAAAAGGAGATAAAGCCTTGTTTCGTCTTGACACAGCGTTGCTAAAATGTAAACTTGGTGCGCCCCACAGTCGTCCGCTGGTCGATTTCTTACCAACCATCAGCATTAAGGCAAAAGATTTTGCTGCTGAGATGACTTCTATTAACGTACAACAAAAAGATCTTTATGGACAGTCATCAATTGAAAAAGAACATATTGAGAATAATACGGCTGTTCGGAATATGATGGGGTAAGCCGAGGAATCTATCCGGAACAATTGCCTGCAGGCGAAGATTTAAAGAAAGTAGAACACCGTTTGAAATCAGAAGAAAAGAAAATAACTAAGAAATAATGAAGGAACCGCTTGAGGAGAAACTATAAATGAGCTGAAACGGTTTGCTCACTTTCACATGCTTCAGTAAATAATTCTTGTGATGTCTGGTTAGGCAAAATAGAACTTTTAGCCATATACTCTTTATTATTGGCATAAATAAAGAGTACGCTTCCCCCTTTTATCGTATTGATAATAGGTTTGGTCAGTGCCTGTGGCAAAGCCGGACAACCGAAACTCCGTCCTAATCTACCCGATTTGCAAACGGATGGATTGGCGTATGCGGCGCCATGAACCACAATGGCACGTTCACGGGCCCGGTCATTTATGCCTTTTTCCAGCCCGTCTAATAAAAGAGAGTATCCGTTTTTACCTTGATATGTGTTTCCGGTAAGATAGAAGCCGAGGGAACTTTTATAAGAGCCGACTTCGTTGGAGAAAGAGGTAGCATAGTTCTCGCCGCTGTTTTTTCCATGAGAGACCACTGATGAGTATAGCATCTTTTTCTGTTCCATATCAAAGACAAACAAACGTTTTTCGGTAGAGGGTTTGGTGAAATCAATCAATGTCAGTATGGATTTGCTTTTTTGTTTAATCAAGTTGTATCCTGCCACAGCCTGTCGGAATGCCAGGAAATTGACCACCCCTCCCAATTGCATATCTTCAAATAATTGTTCGCCGTCCATTTTTTGAGGTGCAGGGACAGATGTAGCAACTTTCTTTTCGGGTGTAGCCGTCCGGGTCGATACATTGCTCGACGGAAAGAGGAATAGGAACAGGAGTAAAAAAGTTTTTTGCATGCGTATGGAAAAACTGGATAACGGGTGCAAAGTTACGCACATTTCTATTCCAAAACAAATATAATCGTCTCATTAACAGGTGCCCATTCGAAAATAAACTTGGCATGAGAGGTGGCATTTCTTACACACATATGTGAGCGGGGGATGGTACCCAACGTATAACTGTATTCTATGATCCCTGTTGCCGGCGCATTGGTGGGCACTCCGTGGATATAACCACCATTATTGAAACGACTGGCGTAAGGTGCAAAACCACCGGTGGCGGCAGAACCGTCTTTTAGAAAAATCATTTTAGTCTTTTTCTCTTGTAGAACGAACATACCCAATGGAGTTTCTTGGGCGTATGGAGGACGATGTTGTCCTGTTGTAGCAGGATTCATGCTACGTATCAGCCAGCAGCCCTTTTCTTTCCGTTCCAAAGTAGTTATATTCTGATTATGGCGGTCTATAAAAATAGCTTTGTTGAACACTACGCTGTCGGGAATCAGTTTTATATATTTTGCCGGAGCATACCATTCACCACCTATAAAGACAGGTTCTACTTTGGTAAATTTTCCTTCCTCACCTAGGTGACGGGTAAGAAGTCCATCTAGTCCGTAGCGTTTGGCAGTAAGGGTGTCATCTGTTAGGAAAAGAGGAATTCCCTGATAGCGTTCCACTCCCAATGTGTCGGCTATCCGTTTGTATGCGTCTCTTTTAAAATTTTTCACTAAAGGTGCTTCTCCGTTCCGGTTTTTATAATTCTGTAAGATACACCATTGTGTCGGCTTTCTCTGGATGTTCTCCAACAGCGCCAGTCGTTCCTTTATTTTTTCCCATTGGAAATGACGGGTGGTGTCTTTATAAGGATAGGTATCCTCCAAAGTATGTTTATCATACAGCAGTTCCTTGTCAAGCCTGATGTCTTCGGGTTTGATATCTTTTTCTACAATTTCGGCAATGGCTTCTGTCACAGTATTGTGTACCTCTGTTATCACTTCCTTAATTTCACTATTTGCTTTCGAGGTACATGAGCAGATTGTACAGAAACCAGTCAATAAATATATGAATTCTATTCTTTTCATCATAGACACAGGTTTATGGCTTTCTTCTACAAATATAATTCTTTAAAAGGAATAAACATGCGTTTTTGTTTTTAAATGCAGTGAAAAATTCCTGTTTCTTTGAACAATCTCCCCTATTGCAGACCTTATAAAAGACCGCTGGGAATAATCGCTTATCTTGGCTTGAGGTTTTTACAGAAAAAAAGAATCAACTTAAAAACAAGTATTATGGTGGAATCAACTAGAGTAAGAAGTAAAAGATTATCCTTTTCAGGTAAGAAGACACTGTCTTCCTTTATGCAAGTGAATATTGCCAGTCTGAGACAATCGGGAAAATTGCGTACCAGTGAGACGTATAGAGCTACACTGAACAGTTTTATGAAATTTATGGATGGCAAGGATGTTCTGTTGAGCAATATGGATGCCGAGTTGATGATGGGGTATGAAACTTATTTAAAGGCGCAGGGAGCAAGTATGAACACCGTTTCTTTTTATATGCGTATTTTGCGTGCAACGTATAATCGTGCAGTAGATAAAGGGGTGATCAGACAGCGTTTTCCTTTTAAGCATGTCTATACGGGAGTGGAAAAAACGGTGAAGCGGGCTATTTCTTTTAAAGTAATCAGACAACTGAAGGAGATGGATTTAAGTCACTCTCAGTCAATGGAGTTTGCGCGTGATATGTTTATGTTCAGTTTTTATACTCGGGGAATGTCATTTGTGGACATGGCTTTTCTTAAAAAAACAGATTTAAATAATGGTATGCTGACTTATAGGAGAAAGAAAACCGGTCAGTTGCTTTCCATCAGATGGGAGAAATGTATGCAGGATATAGTGGATAAATATCCTGGAAACTTCTCGACTTATCTTCTTCCTATTATAATTCATATCAGAAAAGATGAAAGATTACAATATAAAAATTCCATCTGCTTGGTAAACAGAAGGCTAAAGAAATAGGAAAAAAGTTAGGGCTTGTTCATCCTCTGACTATGTATGTGGCGCGCCATTCATGGGCCAGTGTTGCCAGAGGCAAACATATTCCTCTTTCTGTAATAAGTGAAGGAATGGGACATGATTCGGAAAAAACGACTTTGATTTATCTGGCAGCATTGGATACCACCGTGATAGACAAAGCGAATATGGTGGTGCTGAGAGAATTCTTGTGATAATAGGGTAAAGATATTGTTTCTTGTCAAAAAGAGGATATCATATCACAGGGTATCCTCCATTTGACGGGACCAGTGTGTCCAGTGTTTTTTCAATAAATTAGTGTTTGTTCTTTCTAAAGATGATAGCAATTTCTGATGTGGCTGAGTTGAATATGCTTGTTGCAAGGTCGGAACAGCATGATCTCTTTATGTTATCTTTTGTCAGAAGATGCTGTTATAGTAAAGGAAAATCGGATTACAGATAGATCCTGAAAGAATTGCCATAAACCATCATGCTGTTTTCGTCCACCCATTTGTTGTGAAAAAAATATCAGTTCCCAAATATTCAGGATTTTTCCGTAATATGATGATTGTCATAGGTTTGTTTTTATATGAATTATAGTTGATACAACTATATTTTAGTGGATAAACTTGAATAAAAGAAAAGGCAAAGTTTACCTAGATTTTATTCTTTGATTTTGGAGATAATCCTCTTATTACAAGTACTTTATACAAAAAACACCAAGTTAAAATATTGTATATCTCTTATTAAGAGATATATATTTTGTCGCAAATTTAAGCAAAGTTTTGAGAATTAGAACAATTTAGCGAGGAAATTTAATAATTGATTCAAAAAAAACGTTTTTTGAATACAAGATTTAGTCTTCTGAAGTATTCTTATATTAATATAGTTCGTTGATTTATAGTGTATTATGTGTGCGTAACATATCTCTTAATAAGAGATCTATCGTATAACTGATGACATGCTATATAATAATGTATAGTTGTGAAGATGTTGAAGTGAAGATTAAAAGTAAATAAAAATATGGACTATCTATTCTTGAGACGACACAGACGGACTGCTACTTCGAAGAGGCAGAAAAACCTGCTTCTTAAGGCTGCTGAACGCCAGTGGGAACTACAGTTCGCCAACAAGGGGGCTGAAGGGAGAAAGGTGGATTGTACCCTATATAAATGTATATTGTACAACCTTGAAATAAAGCAAGTCTTTTTGGATTCGGAGCTTTCTTTGAAAAAGTTTAGCGTAATGATAGACACCAACCAAACTTACCTATCGAATGTGGTAAACAAGTATTTCAACTGCAATTTGAAGGAGTTGTTGAATACCTACCGTGTGGAATATGCTAAAGAGTTACTCCATGCTGGGAAATGTTCATTAGAGGAACTCCCACAGCGATGTGGTTTTGCCTCTAGAAGTGCTTTTTATGCCTCTTTTAGTAAAATAGTCGGAATGTCTCCTTTGCGCTTTCTAGCTCGTGAACAGAATAATTCGCTCTTAGAATCAATGATTTATGTATAATCAATTTTAGTTTTTTAAATTTATAAATTTAAAGTTTTTCTATTATGAACAAAAAGTTTTTAAGTGCAATCCTGTTCGGTGCCTTAATGGTGACCTCGACAGGAACATTTGTATCTTGTAAGGACTATGATGATGACATCGACAGCTTAAACGAGAAAGTGGATAAGCTGACTAAAGATTTGTCTGAATTACAGGCCGCAGCTGGAAAATATGTCACAGCTGTCAAGTATGATGCGGCAACAGGTAAGTTGACTGTTACCGGCGGTAACGGTGAAACTTTCCAACTTCCGATGCCTGCTGAACTTCCCACTTACTCTTTGAAAGTTGTAGATGGTAAGATACAGTTGTTAGATGGTGACAAGGTCGTTTCTGAAGCAACCCTGCCTACAACTGATGTTCCTGCGACATTTGATCCTACTTTGTTGAAGTGGAATAATGGCTATCTGTATTATGGAGATGTAAAAATCTCAGGTGTAGAGAAACCTCAAAGCGTTGGTTCTATTACAGAAGTGAAAGATGAAGAAACTGGTGAGGTGATTGGTTATGTCATTGAACTAGATGGCAAATCTGCTACATTCTCTGTCGTAACTGATTTGAAAGCTTTGGTATTTGAACCGGAACTGTACTATCAGGGTATTGAAGCAATTGCTGTAAAATCATTTGTTTACAAGGCTTTGACTGCTACAGATGTAAATGCAGATGCTGATAATAAAGATGATGCTCCTGTAAAAGAAACTGTAACAACTGAGGTCACTCCTGAATTATCTGCTACATACCACATGAACCCATCTACAGCTGATGTTCGTAATTTGGTTAAAGAAGATTTGAAATTCTTGGCTTACGATAAAGAATATGCTCGTGCTGCCGATGGAGTGGTAGTTCCAGAGATTTCTAAGGTTGAACCTAAAAATGGTGAGTTGACTGTTTGGGCTAAGTTGACTGAAGGAACTATTAAAGATATTGCGAATGACAACAAAGTAACAGTTTTGGCTTTACAGGCCAATTATTTGAATGGTGATAACAAACGCTCGGTTATCACTTCTGATTATGCTGCAGTTAAGGCTGTTAAGATTACAGATTTAGTTTTGAATAATGCAAAAGTTGCCGGTGAAAATCATTTGGCTGTTAAAGCTGCCGATGCTATCCAAAATGCTCCTGAAGTAAAAGTAGCTTGGGATGAAACAGTTGATTTGGCAGAATATGTTCAGACTCATTATGGTGCAGGTGATGCTCATACTAAGTGGGATGAAAATGCAGCGTCTGGTACAGTAGAAAAAGCCGGCTTCAGCTATTCTTATGAATTGGTAGGTTATATTGATGGTAGTAACAAAACTTCTCAAAGTGCACATGCCGCATTGAAAGGCTCTGTTTTGAGACCTCAGTTGCCGAAAGATGGTAAAGCTGCTGAATGGGGAGCTACAGAACAAAATCAAGCTACTGTAGGGCGTATGCCGTTGGTTCGTGTATTCTTGAATGATAATAACTCTAAGAAGAAAGTAGCTGTAGGTTACTTGAAGGTGGAAATTACAGGTGCTCCTGCTGAAGACCGTATTACTGCGACAACAGAATATACATTCAATGAAGAATTTACATTGAGCTGTAGAACAGAGGATTGGGTTCAGGAGGTAACTTGGTTCCAGATTGAAGAACAAATTTTGGCTCAGCTGAATATCTCTAAGGAAGATTTCGAAAGAAGTTATATCTATGACGGACCGATGATTCAATATAGTGAAGCAACTTTGGATGCTATGCCTTTGACTAAACTGTCTACTAAGGTTGAACAAACTGAGGCTGATGTTGAAGGTACAATGACTGAAGTTTTGCAATGGACTATTCCTGCAAACTATGCTTATGAATATTTCAGTGCAAATGCTTCAATGAAGGCTGTCGTTCGTTATACTAAACAAAATAAGGATATTCAAGGTGTTGTCATTTCTAATGATTATGTATATGTAACATTGACTTGGGCTCCTAATCCTCGTAATGTAAACCCGACTGGTACACTTGCCGATGCTGATAAGACTAAGCAATACTGGTTTGCTGGTAACTCTAACGAAGGAGGTTCTGGATATAATGAAATCCATGTAAATACTGAGGTTCCTGCTGCAACAGGTCATAATATCATGAACTTTAACAAATTTATCCTGGAAACCTTCAATGGTCACGATGTTACAATTTCTGAAATTCCGGCTGTATATACAGACTTTGCAGATACTAAACTGACTAAGACTTTCAGATTTGTTGATCCGAAGGGAGCAAAACTGACCGGTGTATCCAAAACTGTTTATACAATGAGTGTAAATGCAGATCGTACCCAACTGCTGGCTAGTAGTGAGGCTGTCGCAAATAGAGTAGTTGCTACTATTAAAGATGCAGCAAATAATGATGGAGAAGATCTAATCCAATTGGAAGATAATTCTGTCGCTAAAGATTTGCTGAATGTAGCAGGTCGTGATGATTTAGCTAATAACTTGACTGCTAGACTGTCTGTAGAAACATTGAATGGATGTGGTAAGTCATTGAATGAAGTGACAAACAATGAATTCGATGTGAAGTTCTTGCGTCCTATCACTGTAAAAGCCGATAAGATGGATAACTTTAAGGATGGTGTAGATGTTGGTGCTGACGGCTCTGTTATTGATGTTAAATTAGCATTCACTGATTGGAGAAACTATGCATTTGTTACTACTCCTATCAACTACTATACATATTATGGTGTGAAGTCAATCACCATTGACACAGATAAAGCTCAGACAACTGTTAATGGTAAATACGAGCCTATACCAGCAGGTATGAAAGTTGAATATAGCGGTGTTGAAGATATCTCAGCAGGTAAATTCGGTAAGCTGACTTACATCAATAACAAGGCAGAAGTCGGTGAATTTGACATTAAACTTCCTGTAGCAGTAGAATACGCATGGGGTACAGTAGAATTTGACATTGTATGCCACGTAGCAAAGACCGTAAAATAAACTGAGTGAGTAACTCTATTTATAATAAACTTGAAGAAAAAGAGTGCTTTCGGGCACTCTTTTTTTCTATTTATAATATTGAGAACGTATGAGAAAAATTAATTTGTTGATAGTAGGTCTAATTGCAGCATTCATTGTTTCGTGCAATCAATCTGGTAAAAAAACAGAAACGGATTCCCGGGCAACCGTAAAACATCTTATGGTTTTGAGTCAGAAAGATACGATACAGGTGTTAGATCTCACTAACCAGTTTATGACTGCCGTAAAGGAGCAACGATATGCTGATGCAGCCATGATGTTACACGAAATGAAAGCGGATGATCCTTTTGCTCAGCCGGAGTTGTTGGATAACGAACAATTAAAAAGTGTATTACAAAGGCTGAAAGCCTTTCCGATATATGATTATACTATAAGCGATTGTATCTTTAAGGAGGCGTTTGATAATGAAGTGCGTTGTAAGGTTGTCTTATTCCCTAAAACAGATAAAGAGGATATGCGGCCCAATGCTACAACTTGGTATTTTAAACCTGTTCGCTATTTGGGAGAATGGAAACTTTGTTTCCGGAGTAGTGCACAGGGGGACCGTACATTTCACTCTTCTGCACAATAATATTGAAGAGTTTCCAGCTGAAACGGCCTATATATATCATTGATGGCAGAATAGCTCGTCACCTTTGTCGCTAAAGGAATTCTTACAGTTACTTAATTCTTTTATTACTACGTTCTGCTGTAGCGGAACGTAGTAGCAGAACGCAAGAAAAATCTTACTCTGCTGTTTTGTAAGCCTTGTCCATGCTTTGTATCCGTCGTCTTGCACCGAATATCTTGTAACAGGAATGAAATCCGTTTGTCATGAAACCTTTAATAGAGTGTAACTCTCACGAAACTTAACCCATCTACTTTTGCGACAGATTTATAACGCATAAAAAAGTATATGAAAAAGGTTGTTAGAGCTGTGTCTCTTATGCTACTGATGGCAGGTGTTTGTGGAAATGCATTTGCCGAGGAAAATGAAAACATTGTCCGGCAAGGCGCTATTCGCGGACGTGTGATAGACAATGGAAAACAAATTCTACCGGGTGCTTCCATCTTTATTGAGAATCTGAAAACCGGAGTGATCAGTGATGTGAACGGTTTCTACACATTACCCAATCTGAAGCCCGGCACTTACACCGTCAAAGTGACCTATGTAGGTTATAGCCCTATTGAAATGAAAGTTACCGTTCCCGAAGGCAAGACTTTAGAGAAAGATATAGTGATGAATGAAGGGGTGGAACTGCAGGAAGTGCAGGTGAAGGGAGCTTTTCAAGGGCAGAAGAAAGCAATCAATACACAAAAAAATAATCTGGGTATCACCAATATCGTATCTGCTGACCAAGTAGGGAAATTTCCCGACTCAAACATAGGTGATGCATTGAAACGTATCAGTGGCATCAATGTGCAATACGATCAAGGCGAGGCCCGTTTTGGACAAGTCCGCGGCACTAGTGCCGATTTAAGCTCCGTCACCATTAATGGTAATCGTGTCCCATCTGCTGAGGGGGATACTCGTAACGTGCAGTTGGACTTGATTCCTGCCGATATGATTCAGACCATCGAAGTAAGCAAAGTCGTTACACCCGATATGGACGGCGATGCTATCGGTGGTTCCATCAATCTGGTAACTAAAAATTCTCCTTATAAACGTACTATCAATGCCACAGCGGGAAGTGGTTACAATTGGATCAGCGAAAAAGCCCAGTTGAATTTAGGCTTCACTTACGGAGACCGTTTCTTCAATGACAGACTGGGCATGTTGCTCTCCGCTTCTTATCAGAATGCTCCTTCCGGTTCTTATGATACTGAATTCATGTGGGAACAAAATGAGGATGGCAAAGTATATGTCAGCGATTATCAGATGCGTCAGTACTTTGTCACCCGTGAACGTCAAAGTTATTCGGCGGCTTTTGACTTCGAACTCAATGAAAACCATAAATTGACTTTCAAGGGTATTTTTAACAACCGCAATGACTGGGAAAACCGTTACCGTACCAATATCAAGGATTTGGATGAGAACGGAAAAGGCACAGTCCGCATCCAAACCAAAGCTGGTACTCCCGATAATCGCAATGCCCGTCTGGAGCGTCAGCGTACCATGGATTTCGCTTTGGGCGGAGAACACTTATGGGGAGCAATCGGCATGGATTGGAATGCCAGTTATGCAAAAGCTACAGAAGAACGCCCTAATGAGCGTTATCTTGACTTCCAACTGAAAAAGCAGGAATTTGATATGGACTTGAGTGATGAACGCCAGCCGTTGGCAACACCCACAGCAGGTTCTACCCTGACACTGAGTGATAAGTTCAGCTTGAAAGAACTGACAGAACAACAGGAAGACATCAAAGAAGAGGATATGAAATTTTCGGCCAATTTCAAAACCAGTTTGAATAATGGAGCCAAACTGAAGTTCGGTGCGAAAGTAGTACGTAAAACGAAAGAAAAAGAAATAGACTTCTACGAATATACTCCGAAAGACGAGGATGCCTTCATGACCAACAGCCTGAAAAATACGGTAGACCAGAGTACGGATAAATTTATGCCGAGCGACAAATATCAGGTAGGAACATTTGCCAGTAAAGAATATGTGGGTGGATTGAACTTAAATGATGCTTCCCAATTCGATAAAGAACAGGTACAAGCCGAATTGGCTGAGAACTTTGAGGCTCGTGAAACTGTAAGTTCCGGGTATGTACGATTTGACCATAAATTTACCTCTGATATAAACTTGATGGCAGGGCTCCGCATGGAGCACACTTCTCTTCGTTATACCGGTCGTAACTATGATGATGAAACAGATAAGACCACCAAGACCGGCCGCGTCGTCAACAGTTATGTGAATTTCCTTCCTTCTATTTTGGTGAAATGGGATGTAAATGATGATTTCAAGATACGCGGTTCTTACACGCAGACCTTGAGCCGCCCCAAATATTCAGCTTTGGTTCCCAGCGTGAATATCAACCGTGGCGATAATGAAATAAAGATTGGTAACTCTGACCTGAAACCTACTATTTCTTACAACTTCGATTTGAGTGCCGATTATTATTTCAAGAGTGTAGGTTTGGTGAGCGCAGGCTTTTTCTATAAGAAAATAGACGATTTCATCGTAGATCAGGTACTGACCAACTATGAATACCAAGGAACAGAATATACCCGTTTCACTCAGCCCAAGAATGCAGGAAATGCTAATCTGTGGGGATTGGAATTTTCTTATCAGCGTGATTTCGGCTTCATTGCTCCGGCCTTGAAGTATGTGGGTTTCTATGGAACCTATACTTATACTCACTCACGTGTGGAGGACTTTAACTTCGAAGGACGTGAGAACGAGAGCGGGTTGAGTTTGCCGGGGTCTCCCGAGCATACGGCGAATGCCTCTCTTTACTTTGAAAAAGGAGGCTTGAATGTGCGCCTGAGCTATAACTATGCCTCCAGTTTTATCGATGAAATGGGCCCAAGTACATTTTATGACAGATATTATGATGCCGTGAACTATATGGATGTGAACGCCAGTTATACCTTTGGCAAGAAGGTGAAGATGACCTTTTATGCTGAGGCGAACAATCTGCTGAACCAGCCGCTCCGTTACTACCAGGGTACGAAGGACCGTACTATGCAGGCAGAATATTATGGCGTGAGAATGAATGCAGGTTTAAAAATAAATTTCTAAAAATTAAGTATATGAAAACGTTGATGATGATTAGAAAAATGAAAGAAGTATTGACATGGGTATGGATTGTTGTCATTGGTGCGGCTATCTGCCTGAATGTGTGTGCCCAGACTCCACAAGATTGGAAAGGACTGGAGAAACAACTGAATTTTTATATGGCTAACGATTTGGGACGTAACGGTTATTATGACCAGAAGCCCATAGCCGAGCTGATGGGAGAAATGGCGGATGTTATTGGTCCCGAGTGTGTGTTTGCAGCTGGAGACGTGCACCACTTTGAAGGTGTACGCAGCGTTAACGATCCGCTTTGGATGACCAACTACGAGTTGATTTACAGCCATCCCGAACTGATGATAGACTGGTTCCCGATCTTGGGAAATCATGAATACCGGGGTAATACGCAGGCTGTGTTGGATTATACCAATGTGAGTCGTCGCTGGTCGATGCCTGGTCGTTATTATACCAAAGTTTTTGAGAAGAAAGGAACTGCCATCCGTTTTGTGATGATAGATACCGCTCCTCTGATTGACAAATACCGTAACGAGAGCGAAACTTATCCGGATGCCTGCAAACAGGACATGGACAAGCAACTGGCATGGATAGACTCTGTGCTTACTGCTGCCAAAGAAGATTGGGTTGTCGTAATAGGGCATCATCCCATTTATGCTGAAACGTCGAAAGACGACAGTGAACGCAGCGATATGCAGAAACGTCTGGATCCTATCCTCCGTAAACATAAGGTGGATATCTATGCATGCGGACACATTCATAACTTCCAGCATCTTCGTGTGCCGGGCAGTGATATCGACTATGTGGTAAATTCGGCAGGTTCGTTGAGCCGTAAGGTAAAACCAGTGGAAGGCACTCAGTTCTGCAGTCCCGAACCGGGCTTTTCTATCTTCACGGCAGACAAGAAAGAACTGGATATGCATATGATTGATAAGAAAGGAAAAGTAATCTATACTGTAAAACGCACCAAATAGGGATAGTTATTTTAGGGAAAAAGAGTACATTTGCGGTGTAAAACTGTAAATGTACTCTTTGTTATGTTGAATACACTCCTTTTGATTGGTGGTCTGGCTCTTATTTTGGCTGGTGCAAATGGCTTGACAGATGGTTCTGCAGCGGTTGCCAAACGTTTCCGTATTTCTGATTTGGTAATCGGGCTTACCATTGTAGCTTTTGGCACTTCGGCTCCCGAATTGGTTATCAGTGTGCTTTCTGCATTGAATGGCAGTGCTGAAATGGCTATTGGTAATGTGGTGGGTAGTAATATATTCAATGCTTTGATGATTATAGGCTGTACTGCGTTGGTACTCCCCATAAAAGTAGGTGAGGGGACGATGAGTAAAGAGATTCCGTTAGTCATTCTTTCTTCATTGGTACTGTTTGTCTGTGCCAATGACATGATGCTGGACAGGGAAGCGGTCAATGTTATCAGCCGTTCCGATGGGTTTGTTCTGTTGGCTTTCTTCCTTATATTTATGCGTTATACATTTGCTATCGCTCGTAATGGGGCAGATGAGGCAGGAGAAGAGCAGAAGATTAAGGAAATGCCTGTATGGAAATCGGTGTTGTATATTGCAGGAGGACTGGCCGGGCTCATATTTGGCGGACAGCTTTTTGTCGACGGGGCAAGCGGGCTTGCCCGTTCATGGGGTGTCAGTGAATCGGTAATCGGACTGACATTGGTAGCCGGAGGTACTTCCTTGCCGGAGCTTGCTACATCTGTTACGGCAGCTTTAAAGAAGAATCCGGGAATTGCTATCGGCAATGTCATCGGTAGCAATCTGTTCAATATATTCTTTGTACTGGGGTGCAGCGCTACGGTATCACCGCTTCCGATGGGGAATATAAATAATCTCGATTTAAGTGTGCTGATTGCTTCCTCCCTGTTGTTGTGGCTGGTAGGCTGGTTTTTCCGTAAACGTACCATAACCCGTCTTGAAGGCGCATTGATGGTTGGCTGTTATGTCGTTTATACCGCCTATCTTATTGCCCAACAGTAAAAAAGCCATAAAAAGAATAAGTTATCTGCAAAAAAACTTCTATCTTTACACCCTGAATTTTTATAAAAATACAGCATGGCTATTACCATTAAAAAAGTCAGTTCAAAGAAAGAACTTAAGACATTTATACGGTTCAACTACGAGTTATACAAAGAGAATCCTT
Source organism: Phocaeicola dorei (assembly GCF_013009555.1). Classification (NCBI taxonomy): domain Bacteria; kingdom Pseudomonadati; phylum Bacteroidota; class Bacteroidia; order Bacteroidales; family Bacteroidaceae; genus Phocaeicola; species Phocaeicola dorei. The sequence continues at coordinate 28,476 of NZ_CP046176.1, forward strand.
ATTCCGTACCCGACTTGTACGATGATATGCTGAATACGTTCAGCCCGAAGAAGAATGCCGCTTTCGAGTTTTGTGAGGCGGAGTATTTTCTGGCATATAAGGATAACAAGGTGGTAGGACGTATTGCAGGGATTATAAATAAACGCGCAAACGAAACTTGGAATAAAAAAGAAGTCCGTTTCGGATGGATTGATTTCCTGGATGATATCGAAATATCACGCGCCTTGTTGGATGCAGTAGCCCAATGGGGTAAATCGAAGGGAATGGATACCATTCAGGGACCTTTGGGCTTTACCGACTTTGATGCGGAGGGTATGCTGATAGAAGGATTCGACCAATTGAGCACCATGGCGACTATCTATAATTATCCTTATTATCCACAGCATATGGAGAAGTTGGGATTCGAAAAGGATGCCGATTGGGTGGAATATAAAATTTATATTCCGGATGCAATTCCTGATAAGCATAAGCGTATCAGTGATTTGATTCAACGTAAGTTTAACTTGAAGGTGAAGAAATATACATCGGGTAAGAAAATTGCGGCCGAATATGGCCAGGCTATCTTCGAATTGATGAATGAGGCTTATGCTCCGCTTTATGGTTTCTCGGCTTTGTCTCAAGGACAGATTAACCAGTATATAAAGATGTATTTGCCTATTGTAGATTTGCGTATGGTGACCTTGGTGACCGATGCTGAAGATAAACTGGTGGCGGTGGGTATTTCAATGCCTTCTTTGTCCGAAGCGTTACGAAAAGCGAAGGGGCGTTTGCTGCCTATGGGCTGGTATCATTTGCTGAAAGTGCTGTTTTTGCATAAATATCCCCCTATGCTGGACTTGTTGCTGGTTGCTGTAAAACCTGAGTATCAGAACAAAGGAGTCAATGCTTTGTTATTCTCGGACTTGATTCCTGTATATCAGCAACTGGGATTCAAGTATGCCGAAAGTAATCCGGAACTGGAACTGAATGGAAAGGTGCAGGCCCAGTGGGAATATTTCAAGACCGAGCAGCATAAACGCCGTCGTGCTTATAAAAAGAGTATTCTGTAACAACGATATATAAAAATGTGATAAGTCAATATGGAAGAAAACAACGAACTGATAAACAATCCCGCTGTAGAATATACCGACGATAACATCCGCCACCTCAGTGACATGGAGCATGTGCGTACCCGTCCCGGTATGTATATTGGAAAGTTGGGTGACGGATCACATGCCGAGGACGGTATCTACGTCCTTCTGAAAGAAGTTCTCGACAACAGTATCGATGAATTCAAAATGCAGGCGGGTAAAAAGATTGAGATTATCATTGAAGAAAATCTCCGTGTCAGCGTGCGTGACTATGGTCGGGGTATTCCGCAGGGAAAACTTATTGAGGCTGTAAGTGTGCTGAATACGGGAGGTAAATATGACAGTAAGGCGTTTAAGAAGAGTGTCGGACTGAATGGGGTCGGTGTGAAAGCTGTCAACGCATTGAGTTCGCGCTTCGAGGTGCGCAGCTATCGTGATGGAAAGGTGCGTATCGCTACCTTTGCCAAGGGAGACTTGTTGACGGATACCACACAAAATACAACAGAGGAGAACGGTACTTATATTTTCTTTGAACCGGATAACCTGTTATTTGAGAATTACAGTTTCCGTCCGGAGTTTGTGGAAACCATGCTCCGCAATTATACCTATCTGAATACAGGACTGGCCATTATCTATAACGGTCAGCGTATCTTGTCCCGTAACGGGTTGGTGGATTTGCTTAACGACAACATGACGGCTGTGGGATTATATCCCATCATCCATTTGAAAGGAGAAGATATTGAGATAGCCTTTACGCATACCGGCCAGTATGGTGAAGAGTATTACTCTTTTGTCAACGGACAGCATACGACTCAGGGAGGTACGCATCAAAGTGCTTTCAAAGAGCATATTGCCCGTACCATCAAGGAATATTTCAACAAGAACATGGATTATTCCGATATCCGTAACGGACTGGTGGCTGCCATTGCCGTCAATGTGGAGGAACCGTTGTTCGAAAGTCAGACTAAAATCAAGCTGGGCTCTACCAATATGGCTCCCGGTGGTCCTACCGTCAATAAATTTGTAGGTGATTTTGTAAAGACTGAGGTCGATAACTATCTGCACAAGCATACGGACGTGGCCGATGTGATGTTGCAGAAGATTCAGGAGTCGGAGAAAGAGCGTAAAGCGATAGCCGGAGTGACGAAACTGGCACGTGAGCGAGCCAAGAAGGCAAATCTTCATAACCGGAAGTTACGTGACTGCCGCTTTCATCTGAACGATGTCAAAGGGGACAAGAAGGAGGAAAGCTGCATCTTCATTACCGAGGGAGACTCGGCAAGCGGTTCTATCACCAAGAGCCGTGATGTAAATACTCAGGCAGTATTCAGTTTGCGTGGTAAGCCGTTGAATTCTTACGGGCTGACCAAGAAGATTGTATATGAGAATGAAGAGTTTAACCTGCTTCAGGCTGCTCTGAACATAGAGGACGGTATGGAAGGATTACGATATAATAAGGTAATTGTAGCTACAGATGCTGATGTAGACGGTATGCACATCCGTTTATTGCTTATTACTTTCTTCCTGCAATTCTTCCCTGACTTGATAAAGAAAGGTCATGTATATATCCTTCAAACCCCTTTATTCCGTGTCCGCAACCGCAAGAAAGGAGTTTATGAAACCGTATATTGTTATTCGGAAGAAGAACGGATTGCCGCTATCGAACGGTTAAGCCCCAATCCCGAAATTACCCGATTCAAAGGTTTGGGAGAGATCTCACCCGATGAATTCAAGCACTTTATCGGCAAAGACATGCGTCTGGAGCAAGTTTCCCTCCGCAAGACTGACCTGGTGAAAGAATTGCTGGAGTTTTATATGGGTAAGAACACCATGGAACGTCAGAATTTTATTATAGATAACCTTGTTATAGAAGAAGACATTGCGTGAATCACTAACAAATATGAGAAGAGCCATATTTCCGGGGACATTTGATCCCTTTACCATCGGCCATTATTCGGTCGTGAAAAGAGCATTGACCTTTATGGATGAAGTGGTAATCGGTATCGGTATCAATGAGAATAAGAAGACTTGGTTTCCTACAGAGAAACGAGTGGAGATGATTGAGAAACTTTTTGCTGATGATCCCCGGGTAAAGATCGACGCTTACGATTGTTTGACCATAGACTTTGCCAGAGCTAAAGAAGCGCAGTTCATTGTTCGTGGAATCCGCACCGTACACGATTTTGAATATGAGGAAACCATAGCCGATATCAACCGGAAACTGGCCGGTATAGAAACTATTCTGTTATTTACGGAGCCGGAACTTACTTCTATCAGCTCTACTATTGTGAGAGAATTATTGCAGTTTGGTAAAGACGTAACACCATTCTTACCTGAAGGAATGAAAATAGACTGATCATGAAATATACTATGTACTTTGCAGGCTTGATTGCCTGCTTTTTTTCTATTGTAGCCGTACAGGCTCAGGAAAATAAGTTTCTGAATTCTCCGGCACGCAAATTACAGTTGGCGGAGTTTGCCATTGCCAACCTTTATGTAGACGAAGTCAATGAGGGGAAACTTGTAGAGGAAGCCATCGTAAAAATGCTGGAACAGCTTGATCCTCACTCTACTTATTCCGACCCGGAGGAAGTGAAGAAAATGAACGAGCCGCTGCAGGGAAACTTTGAAGGTATCGGCATACAGTTCAATATGGCAGAAGATACATTGTTGGTGATACAGCCCGTATCGGGCGGTCCTTCCGAAAAAGCAGGTATTCTGGCCGGCGATCGTATCGTCATGGTGGAAGATACGCTGATAGCCGGTGTAAAGATGAGCACCGAAGATATCATGCGTCGTCTTCGTGGTCCTAAAGATTCAAAAGTGAATTTGAAAATACTTCGCCGAGGGGTGAAGGAATTGCTCCCTTTTACGGTGAAAAGGGATAAAATACCTGTTTACAGCCTGGATGCTTCCTATATGATTAAAGATAAGATTGGTTATATCCGTATCAACCGTTTTGCCGCCACTACCCATGAGGAATTCAAGAAAGCGTTAGCTGAATTGCAGAAAAAAGGGATGAAAGATTTGATTCTTGATTTGCAAGGCAATGGCGGAGGTTATTTGAACGCTGCCATCGATATTGCCAACGAGTTTCTGGGTAAAAAGGAACTGATAGTCTATACGGAAGGCCGTCGTAATCCCCGTAGTGAATTTTTTGCTAAAGGTACGGGCGAGTTCCAGAATGGTCGTCTGATTGTATTGGTCGATGAATTCTCGGCTTCTGCCAGTGAGATTGTGACGGGAGCTGTTCAGGATTGGGACAGAGGAGTCGTTGTGGGCCGGCGCAGCTTTGGTAAAGGCTTGGTACAGCGTCCCATTGATTTGCCGGACGGGTCGATGATTCGTTTGACGGTGGCCCGTTATTATACTCCTGCCGGACGTTGTATCCAGAAACCTTACGAAAGCATTGAAAAGTATAATGAGGACCTGATAGACCGTTATAATAAAGGAGAGATGATGAGTGAAGACAGCATTCACTTCCCGGATTCACTGAAGTTCAAAACTCATAAGCTGGCTCGTACGGTATATGGCGGTGGGGGAATTATGCCCGATTATTTTGTGCCGATTGATACGACTCTCTATACTAAATATCATCGTCAGTTGCGTGATAAAGGGGCGTTGATGAAAGCTCACTTTCATTTTATTGATGCCCATCGTAAAGAATGGCTGGGCAAATACAAGACTTTCAATGAATTCTACAAACGTTTTGAAGTGACTCCGGATATGTTGGCACAACTGGTTGCTACCGGCAAGGAGATGGGAGTGGAATATAATGAAGAAGAATACCAGAAGGCCCTTCCTTTGCTGAAATTGCAGATGAAAGCATTGATAGCCCGTGATTTATGGGATATGAATGAGTATTATCATGTCATCAATGATGCCAATGAAAGTATCAGGAAAGCACTGGAGCTGCTGGAACAACCGGATTTTGAAGGATTGCTGCTAAAAAAACGATAGTCAAGACTTTATATTAAACTGCAGGGGCGCATAGTTGCACTCCTGCATCCAACCATCACTTTATCTGTCTCCCGAACAGCACCTTATTCAGCCATCGGTTTACATAAATATTTGCAAAAGCACATCCTACTCCGATCGCTGCTCCTGTCACTACATCACTGGGATAATGCACTCCTTGGTTCATTCGTGCAAACCCCACTCCACAGGCCCATACGGCAGAAGGAGCGATGACATACCATTTGGGATAAGTGATAGAAAGCGAAGTTGCCAGGGAAAAAGCGGCGGCTGTGTGTCCTGAAGGAAACGACGGGCTGTCTGCATCCGGTGCTCCGTATGCATGAATCTTATCCGGATACTTTACAAAAGGCCGGTCACGTCCTATGATATGTTTGGCAGCGTATGTGATACCTACCGCCTCAATCACACTGGTTCCTATGTAAACGGCATCTTTCAGCATCGGCTGGTCTTTCTTTATCAATGCATAGAGTCCCATGGCGGCAGGCACTCCTACGGGCAGAATCACTCCGCTGGCGGATAGTCCTCTGCTGAGGCCGTGTACCTTCCATTTATTGATGGTTTTCAATGTGTTGATATCTATATTCTGGGCCGGGAGGCTGAATGTAAAACTTACTGTCAACAAGAGGAAAATAATTCTTCGTATATCCATTTTGTTTGGTTTTTGTTCGGTACAAAGATAGAAAAATAATGTAATTCGCATTTACCCTTCCCGAATTAAAGAATAATTTCCATAATTCCTTGTATTATCGCTAGAATTCCTTTACTTTTGCATCGTGAATACACAGCTTTTAACAGAATTTTTAGTTCTAACAATTAAATAATTTAAATTCAATCATTTATGTGGTTAAGTAATTCATCTATTGGAAGGAAAGTGGTGATGAGTGTCACAGGTATCGCCCTTGTCCTGTTTCTGACGTTTCACATGGCGATGAACCTTGTTGCGCTCTTCTCGGAAGATGCTTACAACATGATTTGTGAATTCTTGGGAGCTAACTGGTACGCGTTGGTTGCAACTGCCGGACTGGCTGCTCTGTTCGTAATCCACATCATCTACGCTTTCTGGTTGACCATGCAGAACCGTGCAGCTCGTGGTAGCGAACGCTATGCAGTGAACGTTAAACCTAAAACTGTGGAATGGGCATCTCAGAACATGCTTGTCCTGGGTATTATCGTCATTGCCGGATTGGCTCTTCACTTTGCCAATTTCTGGTACAAAATGCAGTTTGCCGAAATCATCGGTGTTCATGATTTAGGTGCGTTCGGCCCTACAGACGGTGCCGCTTACATCCGTGAAACATTCGGATGCCCTGTATTTACAGTGCTTTACCTCATTTGGTTAGCAGCTTTATGGTTCCACCTGACTCACGGATTCTGGAGCGCTTTGCAGACATTGGGCTGGAGCAACAAAATCTGGTTCGAGCGTTGGAAGACTATTGGTAACATCTACTCTACTTTGGTAGTTCTTGGTTTTGCAGCAGTAGTCGTTATCTACTTCGTAAAATCACTCGCTTGTGGTGCTTGCTAATCGTAAATTGTAAATGATAAAATTGTAAATGAATATGGCTACTATAGATTCTAAAATTCCTGAAGGCGCTTTAGCCGAGAAATGGACCAATTATAAAGCTCATCAAAAATTGGTAAACCCTGCCAACAAACGTCGTCTTGACATTATTGTGGTAGGTACCGGTTTGGCAGGTGCTTCGGCTGCTGCTTCACTGGGTGCTCTGGGTTTCAAGGTATTAAACTTCTGTATCCAGGACTCTCCCCGTCGTGCACACTCCATCGCTGCACAGGGAGGTATCAATGCTGCTAAGAATTATCAAAATGATGGTGACTCCGTTTACCGTCTTTTCTATGATACAATTAAAGGTGGTGACTACCGTGCACGCGAAGCCAACGTTTACCGTCTGGCCGAAGTGTCAAATGCTATTATCGACCAGTGCGTAGCTCAAGGTGTTCCTTTCGCTCGCGAATACGGTGGTTTGCTTGACAACCGTTCATTCGGTGGTGCTCAGGTATCACGTACATTCTATGCCCGCGGCCAAACCGGACAGCAGTTGTTGTTGGGTGCTTATTCTGCATTGAGCCGTGAAGTTCAGCGTGGTAACGTGAAATTGTACACTCGTTATGAAATGTTGGACGTTGTGCTGATTAAGGATAACGAAGGTGTGGAACGCGCCCGTGGTATCATTGCCCGTAACTTGGTTACAGGTAAGATTGAACGTTTTGCTGCTCACGCAGTAGTAATCGGTACCGGTGGTTATGGTAATACTTATTTCTTGTCTACCAACGCTATGGCGTCAAATGGATCGGCTGCTATGCAGGTTTACCGCAAAGGTGCTTATTTTGCTAATCCTTGTTTTGCACAGATCCACCCGACCTGTATTCCTGTACACGGTGACAAGCAGTCTAAACTGACTTTGATGTCTGAGTCATTGCGTAATGACGGACGTATTTGGGTTCCGAAAAAGCTGGAAGATGCCAAGGCATTGCAGGCAGGAACTAAGAAACCGACTGATATACCTGATGCAGACCGTGACTTCTATCTGGAACGTCGTTATCCGGCATTCGGTAACTTGGTTCCTCGTGACGTTGCTTCACGTGCTGCGAAAGAACGTTGCGACGCAGGTTTCGGTGTGAACAACACAGGTTTGGCTGTATTCCTCGACTTTAAGTATGCTATCGATCGTCTGGGTGAAGATGTAGTTCGTGCCCGTTACGGTAACTTGTTCGATATGTACGAAGAAATCACTGATGAAAATCCGTATAAAACTCCGATGATGATCTTCCCGGCTATCCATTATACGATGGGTGGTATCTGGGTTGACTATGAACTGATGACCTCTATCAAGGGTCTGTATGCTATCGGTGAAGCTAACTTCTCTGACCACGGTGCAAACCGTTTGGGTGCATCTGCATTGATGCAGGGATTGGCTGACGGTTACTTCGTATTGCCTTACACTATCCAGAACTATTTGTCAGACCAGATTCAGGTTCCCCGTTTCTCAACAGACCTTCCCGAATTCGTAGCTGCCGAAAAGGCTGTAAACGATAAGATCCAGAGACTGATGAATATCAAGGGTCATCGTTCTGTAGACTCTATTCACAAGGAGCTGGGTCACATCATGTGGGACTTTGTAGGTATGGGACGTACCAAGGAATCTTTGACTACTGCTCTGGCTAAACTGAAAGAAGTAAGAAAGACCTTCTGGAGCGACCTTCGCATTCCGGGTGAAGCTAATGAATTGAATGTAGAACTTGAAAAGGCAATCCGCCTGGCTGATTTCATCGAAATCGGTGAGCTGATGGCTTACGATGCATTGAACCGTGAGGAATCTTGTGGTGGTCACTTCCGTGAAGAACACCAGACTCCGGAAGGTGAAGCACTTCGTCACGATGACAAGTTCTCGTATGTAGCTTGCTGGAAATACACCGGTGAAGGAAAAGAACCCGAATTGATCAAGGAAGATTTGAACTATCAGTTCGTTAAGGTTCAAACTCGTAACTATAAGTCTTAATTATTAATTGTATAGAAATCATGGATAAAAATATAAGTTTCACACTGAAAGTTTGGCGTCAGAAAGGTCCTAAGGACAAAGGACATTTTGATACCTTCCAAATGAAAGATATTCCGGGTGATACCTCATTCCTGGAAATGATGGACATCTTGAACGAGCAGCTTATCAATGAAGGTAAAGAACCTATCGTATTCGACCACGACTGTCGCGAAGGTATCTGCGGTATGTGCTCTATGTATATCAACGGACATCCTCATGGACCTGCTACAGGTGCTACTACCTGCCAGATTTATATGCGTCGTTTCAAAGACGGTGACACCATTACTGTTGAGCCTTGGCGTTCTGCCGGTTTCCCGGTAATCCGCGACTTGATGGTAGACCGTAGCGCATACGACAAAATTATGCAGGCCGGTGGTTACGTGTCAATCAATACCGGTGGTATTCCTGACGCTAACGCAATTCCTATTGCAAAACCTATTGCTGACGAGGCTATGGATGCTGCTGCATGTATCGGTTGTGGTGCTTGTGTTGCTGCATGTAAGAATGGTTCTGCCATGTTGTTTGTTTCTGCAAAGGTCAGCCAGTTGGCACTGTTACCTCAGGGTAAAGTGGAAGCTGCACGTCGTGCAAAAGCTATGTTGAGCAAGATGGATGAACTGGGCTTTGGTAACTGTACAAACACTCGTGCTTGTGAGGCAGAATGTCCGAAGTTGGTTTCTATCAGCAACATCGCTCGTTTGAACCGTGAATTTATTGCTGCGAAGCTGAAAGACTAATCACGGTTAGTTTTACTTGATATTTGAGAATGCCCTGCCTTTGGTGGGGCATTTTTTATCGTTATATATTGGGTGGAGTTTCTTTCTTTTCTTTTTTACGGATGTTTCTGGGAGAATCGCCAAAGAACTTCTTACAGAAGTTGGAGAAATGTGAGAGAGATTCGAATCCATGTTCGAAGCAGATTTCGGAGATGGAAGCCTCTGTATAGCGCAATTGGTAGAGGATGCTTTCTTTGCGCTGCTTCATCATCCATTCATAGGCCGGTTCGTTGAAGATAGCCTTGAAAATACGGCGGAAGGTGGTGACGCTATAGCCGCCCAGTTGTGCGAAGTCTTCTACAGACTTTATTTGCTTGTGGTGTTTTAATATAAAATATTCAAAGCTGTTGGTATACTTGGACAAACTGTGTACAATGGGGGAAAGCTCATAGTCTGTATAGTAGTGCGCCAGTAGATAATACAGTTCTTTACGCTTGAATTCAAGCAGTTCTTTACAGATTTTGTCTATATTCAGATAGGAGGTAACTCCTTCAAGGAAAAGCTTTATTTCGGGCTTTATTTTAAGTGGCTCGGAGATGAGTGGCGGGGGCACGTTTTTCAATATATAGGTATAGCGGTCATAACAGAAAGCTTTGGGGTCATCGAATGTGTACAGAATACCTTCCGAGTCTGTCATGGCCAGTATTTCCACTTTTGATGCGATAGCTTGCAGTACAAATTCTCCGGGATTGATGATAGTACCGGCATATTCTTCACTATTGATGAGTATTTGGCCTTTGAGTAAGAAAAATAAGATATTAGTTTCACACTTATGTGGGGGTAAGTGGAAACCTTTTTTGTTATGTGTGTAATGGATGCTATTCTCCACTGCTTTAGGGCATTGGGTACAATCCATCCTTTCATTACAGGGCAGACCAGACATATATAGATGTTAGAGACGCTTGTGTTCTTTTTTTTGATTTGACAAATGTAGGTCAAATATGGATAATTTGCAATAAGTTTCAAGAAAAAGACCGAAGAATCCTGTTTCCACTTGTTTGTCTTCTGCCGTTACGGAAAACGATAGCCTGTGGGCATGAGCATAGAGGGCTAAATTTGTGTGGCCAAACAAAAAGAAGTTGCAATTGTTGGGAAAGTAGCAGAAAGAAAGTATCTTTGTGTGTACCCTATGGGGAGGTATACCGGCTAAAACAGCATAGATTATGGAATTTGTAGTATCATCAGATAAGAAATTATTGCCCTACGGCATGATGAATTTCGCGGATATACGCCTTGATGGTTATTATTATGTGGACAAGACCATGTATATCCCGTTGATAAAACGCTCCAACCGTTATTTTTTCTTTATCCGTCCGCGTCGTTTCGGCAAAAGTCTGACGCTGAATATGCTGTAACATTACTATGATGTACGAACCAAGGATAAATTCGACGCCCTGTTTGGAGACCTCTACATAGGGAAGTATCTTACACGTGACTGGAACAGCTACTTGGTATTGTATCTCAATTTCTCCGGTATCATTGGCGAACTGCATAACTATCGTGCCGGATTGGACGCACATTGCCAAACCTGTTTCGACTATTTCTGTGATATTTATGCGGAATACCTGCCGCAGGGTATCAAAGAACAGTTGGACGCAAAGAATGGGGCGGTAGAACAATTAGACTATCTTTATCATGAGTGTGAGCGTGCTGGTCAGGATATTTATCTTTTTATCGATGAGTATGACCATTTTATCAATGCCATCCTTTCGGATGCCGAAAGCCTGCACCGATATACGAAGGAAACGCACAAGGAAGGATATCTGCGTGCATTCTTCAACAAGATAAAATCCGGTACCTATTCCAGCATCAAACGCTGTTTCATTACCGGAGTCAGCCCTGTGACGATGGATGTGGTTGTTTCTAGGGGTATTTTATGATTGAGGACGGCTGATTGTCAACAGGTAAAAATGCTCCGCAAATGAAATCGCAAATGATAGAGGGGATGATGCGGTGTTTCATTGCGGAGCGGGGAATTGTTATGTTTATCTGTATGTTTGTCGGGGGATTTGTAAATTCATTAATTTATAGTTTGTTGGTTTCTTATAATACAGGAGTTTTAGGAGTTTGCTCGTTATCAGTGGCATTCCAATCTTCATCATATGTTGTGTTTACACTCATTTTTTCTGCACCAACCGGTAAAGTTAGTATATAGCGGATACTTTGCCCATTAGTCCATTCTCCTGTTAAAGCTACTTCTTTTGATCCGTTAAAGAATGTTGCATTATCTTTCTCTGTTTTATACTTGACTGTAATTTTAGCATCAGTAAGAGATTGTGGGTACAGCATTAATGAATTATTATTTTGTGTATAATCATAAATATCATCTTTGGCTGTTACGGTGTTATCAAATGTATAGCTATAACCACTAGCAGGTGCACTTCCTGTGATATTCCAATTTCCACCTTTTCCTTCAGTTCCTCCGAATGTGTACGTTGCGGCACCACCTTTTGCACCGGTGATAGTTATGCTTTCAACTGTGTAAGTATAGTTGCTGTCAGCTAGTTTTGCAGCAAAGTTTATACGGGTTAAGATGTGTTGGAATGTAAGGTTTAATGTATTATCACTTGGCTTAGTTATATCTTTGGAATAAGCTACTATAATATCTTTCTGATCGGCCGGGGTATCAGGAAGGGTATAGCTGATGGTGGGATAAGCGCTGGAACTAGCAGGTGCTGTATAGGTTACATCATCGGTATATCCAAAAAATTGCATTTCTGTTATAGGCCAATAAAAAGTACCACTTGTTGTAGCCCAATTACCTTGACCTCCTTTATATTCTATGCCATCCATATACGCGTTACCCCATCCTGAAGTGGCGATATCGCTGCTTTTAATTATATAGGCATGTAATTTAAAAGACGTGAAACTACTATTACTTGTAACAGTGGCCCTTGAACTCTTTTTGACAATCGTGTTTACTCCTATTTCATTTTTACTTTTTGGAGTTCCATTGTCAATACCATCAATCTCATTCTGTGAGCAACTTGTGATTGCCAATGCAGCTAAAGCTGCAAATAAAATCTTCTTCATATCCTATGTGTTTTAAGTTAATAATTCTATGACTCTTTATTCTATATTTTAACCGACCGGTAATTCTACATTCGTTTCATCATCCCAGTCACTAACGTTCCCATCAAATCCACCGTCACTTTCATCAGGAGGAATCTCTACATCATCCACCACAATCTTCTCATCATCCGGAAGTTCGATCTCTATCTCCGGCTCTTGAGGTTTTTCATCACCTCCTCCCGGTTCGTCTTTATCTTCAGGAGGTTTTACCGCTTCCGTTATTTCTACTTTCGCTTCCTGTTTGGAACCATCCACTTTTACTATAATCAAGTTCAGAAACTGAGTGATATCGGCTCTTGCTTGCGTCAGTTTGGGATGCCCAAAGCAGGTAAAACTCCCTTTTATAGCCCCATTCCCTTTACTGGTTTCACAATAAATAGGAGCGAACCGGCATAGGCTGGCTCCTTTGCCCAGGTGGTAACATTCAGCCATTCCGGAAACACTGCCCAGGATGGATGCAACATTTTTCAGCCCTTCTGTCTTTATTGAAAAAGTGTAAGTGGTTACCACAGATTTTGGTTTTACCTCTAGTGTCGGTAATTCTTCCTCTTTTCCTATCTCTACATCGTCCAGGGTTGCTACATAAAAATTATCCGGTCCCCATACCATGTCTTTTGTTTCCTCGGCACCCAGTCCCGTACAGCTTCCTGTACATGCCATTATTGTTTCGTAGCTACCTTCGTCTTTTATTTGCACTACTTCGGTGTCATAATTGTAAATCACTGCCGAATAATGTCCCGGAGGTACTTTTATTTCTCCGCCTTTCGCCGGTAAGTAGGTATCAATCTTCCTTCCTTGGCTGTCCTTGGGATAGAAGATGATCCGGACTCCTTCCGGCAGACGGTCGGTTACTCCTTCCCAATTCAGACGGATGTTTATTCCTGTTACGGGGTAATCGTCCAGAATCTCGCGGCGGCTGCATCCCACTAAAGTCAATAGTGAAGATAAAAGTACAAGAATTGCGTACCTTGTCTTTTTCATTTTCTTCCTCTTTTCTTGGTTATCAACCATACCAACGAAATTTTTGCTTTCGTAGGGCCTATAAAGGTGTAATTTCCGCTACTCATCCAGACTAGTGATCCCTCATAGGGAGTATATTTTTGATATTCCGTGGTCAGATAGCCTATGCCTAGGCTGAATTCCAATGCCAGATGTCGTGACAACAAAGTGGAATATCCATAAGTGAATCCTGCCGCACCGTAATATTTACCTTGGTAGCCGTTTCCTTTAAACTGAAAGTCGTAGATACCTCCCTCGATATACAATCCAAAGAAATGTCCGTTCAATCGGTTGTGTAGTTCACGGTTGCCCAGCCAGTAACGGCTTTCTATTCCTCCCGAAATCAGTTGGTAGCAGATTTCTTTACTGCTGTTGGACCACCAGGGGCTTTTATATTCCATATTCACTGACCATCTCTTTCCTACAGGAATTTCTATTTCTATATTAGGTGCCAGTGCCAGGTCGTACAATAAATTATTTTTCAGTGCAAGCACTGTGTTGTCGGCTGTCTGGTTTCTTCTTGCTGCCTTTTCTTTGGGCTTTTTTCTCCGTTTCTCTTTTGTCTCTTTTTTCTTTTCTACCTTTATTACTGTTTTTTCTGTTTCTATTATTACTTGTGTTCTTTCCTTCTGTGGAAGTACTTGCATCGTCATTGGCGTAACGGTCGTTTCCCTGTCAATCGGTATGAATTCAGTTTCTTCTATCCTTGCTGCCTGTTCTGCGGAGGAGTTTTTTCCTCCGTTTTCTTCCGGATAAGACAGGCAGACTCTTATCTCTGTCCGTCTGAGTTCCGGTAGCACTCGGTCAGAAATATACTGATAAGGTATGCCGGCGTCCAGGCGTTGCAAGAAATCTTGCATTTTTACGGGATTGTCATGGTGATAATCTATCAATGCCAATACATCTTCCCGGTCGGGGACCAGTCTGTCGTCCAGTATCAGTTTCCGTAAGGCATCCCCGTACTCTTCTCCTTTGCGGATACAGATTTGGACGGTATTGACCTGCGGATATTTCCCACATAAGAACACTTTTACTTCCTCACTTCTTTTTTGTCCCAGCGGTATGCCCTGTTCTTTTTTACCATTATATAAATCCGGTGAAACCAGAATAATGGAATTAAGATGGATGCTGTGGGCAGGATTGGCAAGTAGAGAATCCAATACCGTCAGCGTTTTACCGTTTCTGTGGTAATCCTTGTTTACCTGTCGGGCATTCAGGTCAAAATAGAGCGTCATGTCCAACGTGGTGTCTTTGGGGGTTTCGTACTCTATTGTCCGGGCATAAATGCTATTTGGCAGTAGGCACAAAAGCACAAATATGCTGAATATAGTAGTGCGTTTTTTCATGAATTACCATTATGTATGAAGCAAATATAGGTGATAAAATCTGAAAAAAGACTTATTAAATGTTCTATTTTCGGACTTGAAAGGGTTTGTGAAGCGATTGGATAGAATTTGCAAGTTTTGGCGGTTGGATAATGAGAAGGGCAGGGGACTTACTTTTATTTTGGATGGATAACATGAGGGAATACTTTCTTTTTGTTTTTTACTTTCCAGCAGACAGGAATGAATCATTCTATGATATTGATAGAATAATGTTTCATATTCCTTTTTTAACCCCGCTTTTCTTGTCGGATTGTAATACTGTGTGCGAAAACGATTGTATTTGTGAAATAATACTAAATGAAAAGCAAAAATGAACCAAATATTTGGAGGTATTGAGTGTAAGTTGTACATTTGTCATGTGATTTTTTTCATAGTATTAGATTTAAGGTTAACAAAGGTTGGAGCAAGGCGTTGCTCCTTTCTTTTTTTAGTACCTTCTGTTTCTTTCCATTCTCCTAATCATCAGCTCCTTAATGCCGTTGATTTTTTAAAATATTCTGTTTCTTGTTTTCATCCAATGGATTTTATGTTATCTTTGTGTCAATGTAAACTAACTAACAATCTACATGAAAAGACACACAAACCTTTTATGCTTGGGGGCTGCTGTCGCATTGCTGAATGCTTGCGCCCCGGTGGTGAACGCTCCTGAGCCTGTTCTTCCTGTTCCCGAGAAAAAGCAGGTGGACTGGCAGAAAATGGAAACTTATGCTTTCGTGCATTTCGGACTGAATACTTTTAATGACCGTGAATGGGGTTATGGAGATTCTGACCCTGCCACGTTTAATCCGGTTAAACTGGACTGCGAGCAATGGGTGAAAACTTTTGTGGCGGCAGGGATGAAAGGAGTTATCCTTACGGCAAAACACCATGACGGGTTTTGTCTGTGGCCTACGGGGCTGACCGAATATTGTATCCGTAACACACCTTATAAGGATGGAAAAGGAGATATCGTACGTGACCTTTCGGAGGCTTGTAAAAAGTATGGTATAAAATTCGCTGTCTATCTCTCACCGTGGGACAGGCATCAGGTCAATTATGGAACTCCGGAATATGTGGATTATTTCTATCAACAGTTACACGAATTGCTGACCCATTACGGTCCGGTGTTCGAAATTTGGTTTGATGGAGCTAATGGAGGGGATGGCTGGTATGGCGGAGCCAAAGACTCCCGTACCATAGACCGGAAAAATTATTATGATTATGCGCGTGCATACGAGATGATCGACAAATATCAGCCGCAGGCCGTTGTCTTCTCGGATGGCGGACCCGGATGCCGTTGGGTAGGTAACGAGAATGGCTTTGCCGGAGCTACAAACTGGTCTTTCCTGCGTGCCGGAGAGGTTTATCCGGGATATCCTAAATACAGGGAACTGCAATACGGTCATGCGGACGGCAATCAGTGGACGGCTGCCGAGTGTGATGTGTCTATCCGTCCGGGCTGGTTTTATCATCCGGAGGAAGATGACAGGGTGAAGACGGTGGAGCAATTGACAGACCTTTATTACCGCAGTGTGGGGCACAATGCGACTTTGTTGCTCAATTTCCCTGTAAACCGGGATGGGCTGATTCATCCGGTAGATTCGGCGAATGCGGTTGACTTTTATAAGAATGTTCAGAAACAGCTGGCAAACAATCTGTTGAAAGGTGTTCTTCCGATAGTTTCCAATGAACGGGGTGGAAAGTACACTGCAAAGGCGGTGACGGATGGAGAATATGATACATATTGGGCTACGGAGGATAGTGTCACATCGGCTGTCATCGAGTTTGAATGGCCGGCTCCGCAAAAGGTGAACCGTATGCTGTTGCAGGAATATATTCCGTTGGGGCAGCGTGTACAATCCTTTGTGGTGGAATATAATAAAGAAGGGGAGTGGCTGCCTGTGAAGCTGAATGAAGAGACAACCACAATCGGTTATAAACGTTTGCTTCGTTTTGAAACAGTCACTACGGACAAACTTCGTATAAACTTTATGGAATCACGCGCTTGCTTGTGTATCAATAATATAGAGGCTTATTATGCAGGAGAAACCCCGGATGTGTTTACTGCGAAAGCGGAAGAACTGAAAACGTATCCGTTTACATTGCCGCAGGTAGATGAGGCGGAAGCCGGAAAATGTGCGGATAAAGATGCCGCCACGACTTGCTTTGTGGATGGCAATACGCTTTTGATAGATTTAGGTACGGAACAGACTGTTTCTTCCTTCCATTATCTACCCGATCAGAGCGAGTATAACAAAGGACTGATAGCTGCTTATGAGATTTCAGTGGGTATGGAGGCCAATGCTGTGAATCAAGTGGTGAGCAGCGGGGAATTCTCGAATATCAAGAATAATCCGATTCTCCAATCGGTTTATTTCACTCCGGTAACGGCTAGATATGTATTGCTGAAAGCAGTGAGGATGGTGGAAAACGAGAGTCCGATGGGCTTTGCCGAATTAGGAGTGCAATGACCATGTATCAATATACTCATGTGTCCGTTCACAATACAGCTACCGTATGTCAATGAGTACATGAGTATATTGATACATGGTTACATTATTAATCGGTACACTCCTCCTGCCAGTGCTCGTATCACCCCTTTCATTTCTAATTCAAACAGTAATGCACTCATTCGGTTTACAGGTATGTTGGTGTCTATCACCAATGTGTTGATTTGTAATCCTTCCGGTATTTTGCCGAGTCGTTTTACTATTCGTTCTTCTTCCTCGCTTAAATCAGGGAACAATTCCCGTTGTACTGTTTTCTCAGTTTTGGGGCTGCTTTCCCATCCCATACCCTTCACTAAATCCTCGGCCGATGTGATAAGCACTGCCTGGTTTTTCCTTATCAGATTGTTGCAGCCTATGGAATATTCATCATTGCATCGTCCCGGAAAGGCAAAACAGTCCCGGTGATAACTTTCCGCCAGTTCGGCGGTGATGAGGGCTCCCCCTTTGGCGGCGGACTCGATAACGACGGTGGCGTCACTCATACCTGCTACAATGCGGTTTCGTTTCACGAAATTTTGCCTGTCGGGGTTGGTTCCGCTTGTAAATTCGGTCAGCAAACCTCCCTGTTCCAACATGCTGACGGCTGTCTTCCGATGTTCGGCAGGATAAATGCGGTCCAGTCCGTGGGCCAATACACCTATGGTCTTGAAATGATTCTGCAGGGCGGCGCGATGTGCATGGATATCAATGCCGTATGCCAGTCCGCTTACTATCAAGGTGTCCGGGTACAGTGCCGACAGGTCGGCAAGGAAACGGGTGCAGATATCCTGCCCATAAGGGGTGGCATGACGGGTTCCTACTATATTAATAATATGCAGCGTGTTCAGATCGGCATTTCCCCGATAAAATAAAGCTAGCGGAGCATCATCACATTCACGCAAACGGCTGGGATAACCTTCATCATTTAAGGTGAGGCAGCGGATATGATTTTTCTCACAGAAAGTTAATTCCTGCTCTGCACGCCGGAAAGCTTCGGAGTTATTCAACGCAGTAATGATCTTTTCGCTTACTCCGGGGACCAATTGTGACAGCTCTTTGCGGTGTTCGAAAACACGGGTGGCGCTTCCCAGACTGCTCACCAGTCTGAATGCGCCTGTCAGTCCCAATCCCGGTATCCGGGTCAGGGCCAGGCTGCAAATTTGTTCGTCTTGTGTCATTCGCTCAAGTAGGGGGCGAAAGTCTCGTCAAATAGAGCGCTGTCCCCTAATCTGCCGTTTACCACGCATACTGATTCTACAGTGGCCTTGACAGTCACTTTCATGTCGGGCAGACGGAAGATGTCCTGATAGAACACATATTTAATACCTTCTTTTTTCAGATAGAGTTTAGAAACGAATTCGTCACCGCTGCGCAGCGGAGTTTTGAACGCCATGGTGAGCCGTGCCACTACCGGGTCCACTCCTTCCTCGTGCAAACGCGCGAAGCTGATACCTACGGATGTGAGAAACTCATGGCGTGTATGTTCCAGATAATGTTGATAGTTGGCATTGTTCACAATACCCTGCAGGTCGCATTCATAATCGCGTACCTTCATCTTCAGTTCATAAATATACTTTTCCATAAAGCAAAGGTATAAGAAAAATGTGTTACTTTGCATCTAAACTAAAAAAAAGAAGTGAATGAAACTATATGCTGCGCCTTTACAAGGTTTTACGGAAGCCCCCTGGAGAAACTTTCATGAGGAAGTTTTTGGTGGAATAGATGCGTATTATACTCCTTTTGTACGAATAGAGAGAGGAGGATTCCGTAACAGGGATGTACGGGACATTGCTCCCGAAAACAATACGGTTTCCCATGTAGTGCCTCAGCTCATCGCGTCCACTCCTGTCGAGCTGGAACGGTTGGCCGCTTTGTTTACAGAGAAAGGATATAAGGAAGCGGATTTTAATATGGGGTGTCCTTTTCCGCTGGTTGCAAGAAAGCACAAGGGCTCCGGCATATTGCCTTATCCTGCCGAGGTAGAAGCTTTATTGAAAGAGTTGACACATTATCCTGAACTGAGTTTTTCGGTTAAGATGAGATTGGGATGGGAGAGTGCGGATGAATGGCGGCCGTTGTTGCCTTTGCTGAACGCTGCCCCCTTGCGGCGGATCGTTCTGCATCCGCGTATCGGGAAGCAACAGTACAAAGGAGAGGTGGACTTGGCTGCGTTCACCGCTTTCTATGAGGAGTGCGCGCATCCGTTGGTATATAACGGCGATTTACTGACGGTGGAGGATATCCGGAAAGTGGAAGAGAAATTTCCCTGCCTGGAGGGCGTCATGCTGGGACGCGGGTTGCTGGCCAATCCTGCATTGGCTTGGGAATATGTAAACGGAATCTCTTTTTCTCCCGATAAATTGCATGAAAAGGTGAAGGCGCTTCACGCACGCCTTCTTCAATATTATGAAGCCCATTTACAGGGAGAGGCGCAATTGCTGAGTAAAATGAAGCCTTATTGGGAATACCTGCTGCCCGATGCGGACCGGAAGATAAAGAAAGCAATAAAGAAGGCTACAACGATGGATAAGTATTTGACGGCGGTGAACCAGCTGTAATGACGGAAAAGGGGCTTCAATACATGAAAACCGGAGTGCTTCTTCAGTTCATTCAGCCGGTCTAACAGCTTGTAAAATAGGGAAGTATCCTGATAGGAGAACCTTCAGTTTCCTGTCAGTTACTTCCAGCCCATATTTTTGTTCTTACCTGTTAGATGAGAGGTGTGTTCGTCATACCTGTATTTTAAGAAATACTTATCTGTCTTTTCTTGGAGCATATCTTTTATCTTCCTTGTTATGTATCCAGTTACTTCCTGATAAGTTTATCATTTCACTAAAGTGATGAAACCTTATCACTCTAGTGATGAACTTGTACCACTTTAGTGATGAAACTTCATCACCCAAGTGAAACGATTGATTCTTCAAGACGAAAACACAAACTTGTCCTGATGAAATCCCTTTTACATAAGGATGTTTACGCTTAGTCACTTTTCATCCCGAAAGGCCGGAAAGCCTTTGACAAAGGCTTTTCAATGTGCTATCTTTGTGGGAACAACAACTAAAAAAACAATAAAATCATGATGAAAGAAATGATTCGGAAGGTGATGGAATGGTGCAAGTTATGGAACGGTGAAACTGCAACGGCGAAACAGGCAGGCCCTTCTTCGGATAAAAGGGAAAAAGAACAGGCTGCGGATAATCGGGAAGTACAAGACCGTCTGGAGAACTACTTGTGGAAACACTATGAGTTCCGTTTCAACGTGTTGACGGAACAGCCCGAATATTGCGCGAAGGGGCAAGGGACGGACACACCTTATAAGATAGTGACTCAGCGTACCTTGAA
Source organism: Phocaeicola dorei (assembly GCF_013009555.1). Classification (NCBI taxonomy): domain Bacteria; kingdom Pseudomonadati; phylum Bacteroidota; class Bacteroidia; order Bacteroidales; family Bacteroidaceae; genus Phocaeicola; species Phocaeicola dorei. The sequence continues at coordinate 49,123 of NZ_CP046176.1, forward strand.
CACCTTGTGCCTGGAAGCGCACCGTCATCGCATCAATTGCTGGGATAAAGATGTGAGCCGCCTGCTCCATTCGGAACGCTTGGAAGATTATCACCCTTTCCTTACTTATATGGATGCACTGCCCCAATGGGACGGAGTGGACCGTATCACTCCGCTGGCGCAGCGCATCTCGAAGAAAACTTTCTGGATAAACGGCTTCCACCGCTGGATGCTGGGAATGGCCGCCCAGTGGTCAGGACGCATGGACCGTTGCGCCAATGCAGTGGCCCCTATGTTGGTGAGCCGTATGCAGGGCAAGTGTAAATCTACTTTTTGTCAGTTATTGATGCCCGATGGGTTGCGGGATTATTACACGGACAGTTTTGAGTTGACGGGCCAGTCGGGCTGCGAACAGAAACTGGCGCAGTTCGGGCTGATTAATCTGGATGAGTATGACCGTCTTTCTCCTCAAAAACTGCCGTTGCTCAAGACACTGATGCAGATGAAGAAGTTGGATTTCCGTAAGTCTCACCGTTCATCCTACAGTCACCTGCCCCGTATGGCCTCGTTTATAGGAACCAGTAATCATAAGGACTTGCTGACCGACCCTACGGGCAGCCGCCGTTATCTTTGTGCCGAGGTGAAGGAGAAAATAGACTGCACGCCGCTGGAGCACAAGCAATTGTTTGCCCAATTGAAGGCGGAGCTGGACGGCGGCGAGCGTTATTGGTTTTCGGCCGAAGAGGAAGCGGAACTGCAATTGCGCAACCGCGAGTTCTATGCCATGCCCGTAGAGCAGGAGGTGTTCTACCGTTGCTTCCGTCTGCCCGAGGCAGGAGAGGAGTTCAAACTCTATTCGGCTTCGGTCATTTTCACCATTTTGCAGAGCCGTTATCCTGCCGCTATGCGCGGCATGACGGTGGTGCGTTTCGGCAAGATGATGAGCGCCATGGGGGCGGAACGGATGCATACGGAGAAAGGAAATCTGTACAAGGTGGTGCTGGCGGCATAATTCCCGTCCATCAGGCCGGCTGAGAGGGCTGACAGGAGGCTGAAGGGGCTTCTGTCAGTCTTATTTGTTGTGTGACAGTGTGTTAACCACGCTGAATGGTCTGAAGGTGGGGTATATGAATGCCAAAAAACATACTATAAGAATCTTTTTAAGGAGCCGTTTTCTCAAGAATTTGTACTAAGTTTGCAACCAAACTACATAATTAAAAAAAACTATGATTAACAGATTCGTATTAAACGAAGTATCTTACTTCGGCCCGGGTGCGCGTGAAGTGCTTCCACAAGAGATTAAACGTTTGGGCTTGCATAAGGCATTTGTTGCTACAGACAAGGATTTGATTAAATTCGGTGTGGCTGATAAAGTGTTGAAAGTATTGGAGAATGCAGGTATTCCATACGAAATATTCAGTGAAATCAAACCGAATCCTACCGTAAGTAACGTAAAGGCAGGAGTTGAAGCTTTTGCAAAATCAGGAGCGGACTTTATTCTGGCTATCGGCGGCGGTTCGTCTATCGATACTTCGAAAGCGATTGGTATCATCACTAATAATCCTGACTTCAGTGATGTGGTGTCACTGGAAGGTGTGGCTCCTACAAAGAAAAAGTCAGTGCCTATCATTGCACTGCCCACTACCGCCGGTACTGCCGCCGAGGTGACTATCAACTATGTCATCACGGATGAGGAAAACCATAAGAAGATGGTTTGTGTAGACCCGAACGATATTCCCGCCATCGCTATTGTGGATGCGGAACTGATGTACACTTTACCTAAAGGGCTGACTGCTTCTACCGGTTTGGACGCACTGACCCACGCCATCGAAGGGTTGATAACCAAAGGCGCTTGGGAAATGAGCGATATGTTTGAGATCAAGGCGATCGAAATGATTGCCCGTTATCTGGAAACTGCTGTTTTCGAGCCTACCAATGCGGAAGCTCGTAACGGCATGGCCGTGGCACAGTACATTGCAGGTATGGCATTCTCTAATGTAGGCTTGGGCGTGGTTCACGGTATGGCTCATCCGTTGGGAGCTATCTTCGATATTCCTCACGGTGTGGCTAATGCACTGTTGCTGCCTGTCATTATGGAGTTCAATGTTCCGGCTGCTTTGCCCAAATATGTAGATATCGCCAAGGCGATGAATGTGTACAAGGATGGCATGAGCCAGGAAGAGGCTGCGAAGGCGGCTGTTGAGGCGGTGAAGGCATTGTCTGTCAAGGTAGGTATCCCTCAACATTTGTCTGAACTGGGCATTAAGGAAGAAGACTTGCCTCGTCTGGCCGCTTCGGCTATTGCCGATGTGTGTACGCCGGGCAATCCTCGTGAAGTGACGGAAGAAATTATTCTGGAACTTTACAAGAAGGCGTTTTAAGCGTAATTCTTTTGTAATAAAAGCATAGATGGTGTGTGGATGTGCAGGGCATATCCACACACTTTTTTTATCTCCTTGTCTTTGAAACAGCATTGTCACTTTGTAGCAATTTGTTCGTAATCCATTCAGCATTCTTTTGCACTTGCAAATTAAATTTAATGAAAATAGGTATTATTGTTAAACTGCTATCAATCATTTGAACATGAAAATTCTTATTGAGTCAAAGAGATTTTTGTTGTTATTATGCTTGTCGCTATTCGTTGCGGGCTATGTTTCCGCACAGGATTACCGGGCGATTGTAAAAGGTATTGTGACTGACGAAACCGGAGAGGGGGTTATCGGAGCCACAGTGTTGGTAAAGAACGAATCGACCGGTTTCAGTGCCGGTTCTATCACCAACGAGACGGGAGAGTACATTGTGAAGCAACTCCCTTTGGGTTCACCTTACTCTGTCACCGTCAGCTATGTAGGCTATGGTGATCAGAAAAAGACAGGATATACGCTGAACCAAGGTGATGTGCTCCGTCTGGATTTCCAGTTAAAGGAGGAAAGTGTCGTGATGGAGGCTGTACAGGTGGTGGCTAATTCATTGAAGAATTCTATCGCCACTACGGGGGCCGCTACTTCGGTGACGGCCAATGATCTGAACAAACTGCCGGTGAACGGGCGTAACTTTACTTCGCTCATTGACCTGTCACCATTAAGTACAGGTTCCAGCCTGTCCGGACAGTTGGCTTCTTCTACTAATTATACCATTGATGGCATGAGTGCCAAGGGCCCTACTTCGGGAGGTAGTACAACCAGTCGCAACGGGGTGCCATACGCCATTTCGATGGAGGCTATCCGTGAATTTAAAGTCGTGACGAATGAATATGATGTGACTAACGGTCGTGCCGGAGGAGGTACTATTAGTACGGTGACCAAATCGGGAACCAACCAATTGACAGGTAGCGCTTTCACTTATCTGCGTTCCGACTGGTTGTCCAGCAAATATGATATCCGCGGCAACAAGCGCTCGAATGATTTCTCTACTTACCAGTTTGGAGCCTCATTGGGCGGTGCATTGGTGAAAGACCGTGCCCACTTCTTTATTTCTTGGGATCATCAGGCTGATTCACGTCCGTTGTATATTGCCGATATTCATAATGCTGCCGATGAAAAGCGTTATAATTTGACTACGGAAACCAGAGACCGCTTTCTGGAAATAGCCCGCAATAAATATGGAGTGTCGGACCATCCTCAGTTCGGGTCTTTTGATAAAAAACAGAATACCGATGCGGTATTTGCTCGTCTGGACTGGCAGATTAATGCTACAAACCTGTTATCGTTTACTGATAATTTTGTGAATGACAATAACAATATGGGCTTGAGCGACAATAGTGCTATCAATCTTTATGAAGTGTATGGTGATGTACATTCGTTGAACAACAGTGCTTTACTTACTTTACGTTCTGTACTGGGACCACGCAGTACCAACGAACTGAAGTTGCAACATCTTTATACATTGGAAAAATCCATGCCGGGCAGTGAATTGCCGGCTGATAATATTCCACGTGCCATTGTGCAACGTGTAGAATCGGAAATAGATGGAAATACGGCGACTACTACCATTCAGCTGGGTGGTCAGCGTTATAGCCCCGAGAATTTCTATAACCACGTACTTCAGTTGGTAGATAATTATTATTATAATACCAATAAGGTAAACTATACATATGGTTTTGATTTGATGTACACGAATCTGAATTCTCGTTACGGTAGTGAGGCCAACGGGCGTTTTTATTTTACCGGACTGGATAATTTCGAGGCATTGAAGCCTTCTCGTTATGTACGTGAAGTGTATTTGGATCCTGACCAAAACAATCAGCGTGTACGCCAAAATATATTGAATGCAGGTATCTATGCCCAGTTGCAGACTAAACTGTTCACAGGATTCGAGCTGATGGCAGGCTTACGTTTGGATAATGCCACTTATTTCAATAAAGGTAATTTCAGCCAACTGGTGTATGATGAATTGGGACTGCGTACAGACAATGGACTCTCTACTTTCCAGATTCAGCCTCGTGTCCAGATTACTTGGGACTTTAATGACAAGCACACGGATATTCTTCGTATTGGCGGGGGAATCTTTGCATCTGATATCAATAACTATGCCATGATTAATAATATGGTATTTGATGGTACGAAAGTGATGTCGGTTGATATCAAGAATACGGAAGAAGAACCGGATATAGTTCCCACTCCCGATTTTATAGGGTATCGGAAAGATCCTTCCACGGCTCCGGGTATTGATTTGCTGAATAATCCCAAATATGCGGACAAGGCTGTACCTACGATCAATATGAATAGCAAGGATGCCAAGGTTCCCGTGGTTTATAAGGCGAATATATCATACACTCACTTCTTCAGTGACCGTTTGAAAATGAGTGTCAGCGGATATATGACTTTGGGACGTAACAACTATATGTATATAGACCGGAACATGGTGGATGATCCTTATTTTCGTCTTTCTGCAGAAGGGAACCGGGGTATTTATGTACCTGCTTCTACTATAGGAAAAGATGGTACTCTTGATTGGATGGAAGGACGTAAAAGTACCAAAGTAGGGCGTGTGCTCGAATTGGTCAGCGAGGGAAAAGTAAATCAGTTCGCTTTCACCGTAGATGGAACATGGCGTTACTATAAAGACGGAGAACTTTCTTTCAGCTATACTTGGAACGATACAAAAGACAATACTTCCTATAATGGTAATGTGGCTAATTCCGCTACTCTTTCCCAAATGGTGGTTGACGATCCCCGTGATTTAAGCAAAATGACTTACTCCAACAATCAGTTCCGTCATAAACTGGTGGTTTATGGTTCGGCGCCTACTTTCTGGGGCATTACCGTAGGTGCTCGCTTTTCCGGCATCGGGGGAACACGTTATTCCATGATTGTGAATGGAAATGTGAACGGTGACTTTGTGGATAGTAATGACCTGGCCTATGTATATGATCCGAATAGCAGCGCTACTCCTGATTATATTCGTGAAGGTATTAATTCTATATTGAACAATCCGGATGCGGAAAAGAGTGTGAAAGATTATATTCGTAAGAGTTTTGGGAAAGTGGCCGAACGTAATGGAGGGGTCAATGGTTTCTATGGCACTTTAGATCTTCGTCTGGCCAAGAAATTCAAGACTTACAAAAAGCAGAATCTGGAAGTGTCTGTTGATATTTTCAATGTGGCCAATATGTTGAATAAAGATTGGGGAGCCGGTCATAATCTGGGAACACAGAAAATTTATAGTATCAAGGGATTTGACAAAGATGCCAAACAATATACTTATAATGTAAATGCCAACACAGGTGTATCCAGTCTGAACGGTACTCCTTTTCAGGTTCAGATAGGTTTGAGATATGGATTCTAATAGATAATGATTAAATAAGAAATAAAGATGAAACTAAGTAAACTAATGATGGTTTTTGCCATGTGTGCTGTTACTTTGACCGGGACTGCCCAGACCAAAGTGATTGCCCACCGCGGATATTGGAAATGTGAAGGTTCTGCCCAAAACTCTATTGCTTCTTTGACAAAGGCTGCAGAGGCAAAGGTGTATGGTTCGGAGTTCGACGTACAACTGACGAAGGACAAGGAAATCGTAGTCAATCATGACGATAGCATTCAGGGAATTTGCATTTTTGATACTCCTTTTGCTGAATTGAAAGATTTGAAATTGAGTAACGGCGAGAAGTTGTCCACTTTGGATGATTATCTGGTAGCGGGTAAGAAATTGACTGGTACTCAGCTGATATTGGAAATCAAGCCTCACAGAACCGAAGAAGCGGAAAATGAAGCGGTAAGAATCATTGTAGATAAAGTGAAAAAGATGCGAATGGAGAAACAGGTGGAATATATTTCATTCAGCATGAACATTTGCGAACAGTTGGTGAAACTGACTCCGGATTCGGAAATAGCTTATCTGAAAAGTGATGTGGCTCCTAAAGACCTGAAGGCGAAAGGAATTAATGGTATTGATTATTATATCAAGGTATTGGCTGAGAAACCGGAATGGATTGCTGAAGCACATCAGTTGGGTATGAAGGTGAATGTGTGGACAGTCAATGATATGGAGATGGTTCAGAAGATGATTGACCAGCAGGTGGATTATATAACTACTGATTATCCATTGGAAACTGAAAAGCTGATTCGGAAAGATGGAGGAGATTCTTAATAAAAATGTAATTCCTTTCAAATAGGGATGTAATAGGAACACAATACATTTGCACTGTAATTTAAAAAAGGATAATATGAAAGCTGGTTTATTAAAGAAAATCTCATTGGCTTTGGGATTGGTATTATGGGTGACAGGTTCTGTATGTGCATCGCCTGCTGACGAAGAAGGTGCTAACAAGGCTAATAACAATCTGGTAAAGGTTCTTGTTATAGGACTTCACGACAATGTGGAATCCAACTATTTTCCCGGCAGTATGATTACTGAGGAAACTGGAATACCGACTGATAGCATAGATTATACTTATAATCAGATTATAGCAAAGAATATTATTGCATCCAATAAGAATAAGAAATACCAGTTCGTTACTTCGGAAAAGGCGGCGGCCATCAGCAGTTTGTTGGATAAAATCAGACTGGAAGGTGAAGAAGAGGAGAGGTATGCGGATCTTAGTCAGGTGGATGATAATCGGTATGAACAGCTGATAAAGGATACTGATTCGGATTATGTATTATTTTTGAATCAGCATTATTTGAAATGGCAGGAAAAGCCGTTGCGTACTTTGTTTCATATCACCAGTTATTCTTTGTTTGATAAGAATCAGAAGGAAGTAACCCGAGGTAATAACTATTTTACCAGCATGAATTTGGAAAGTAAAGATAAGTTGAGTAAGGATAGTCGGAAAAGTTCTTCAAAGATAGTTTCCACTATTGTAAAAAGCTTGTCAAAGTGATGTCGTTATTCAGAAAATTATAAGAACAGGTGGGGCTGAAGTTCAAGACTTCAGTCCCCTTTTTCTATTTTCTTTTCAGATATTCGTACCCTATCCGGCAATACAGGCATTTTTTCTTATCGCAATATTCTTTCTTTAATTGTATCAAGGCTTGGCTGTCGGCGGCATTGGAAGTTTTCATTCCGCATTGTTCCCACATGCGGGTGATATAATTGTTCTCCGCTTTCAATTCTTCCAGAAAACTGCCGGCACGTGCACAAAGTACAGGATTTCCTTTATGCAGTCCGTAAGCATAGAGAAATGTCACTACCGTGTTGATAATGAGTAAATCCAGTGAGGTGTTACTTAGAGTCTTCGGACGGGAAGGGGAAGAACCGCCAAATGTATAATGAGTGAGCCAGTATTCTGAAGTTCCTCCTTTCAGAATATCTCTGACACCTTGTAGTGTCTCCGTTTCCATGATGCGAGAGAGTAGTCCGTAGGCACGATGATAAAGACATGCTAACTGTGCAATCCGTATATGCGGAAAATTAGTAGGACGTAGCCGGAGAAAACGCCATAGGGAAGTATTCATCGGGATAAGTTCGAATTTGTGCTGTAGATAGATGTATTCTTTTTTTAGCCGGAGATAGTATCCGTCTCCATCAGAATCTTCCAGAATGCCGGCTTGTCCAAAGAAGATGGCTTCTATCTGGAAAAGGTCGTTCCGATGTTTGTCTACCGCCCGGAAGGGAAGCTGATGAGCCCAGGTTTCGAAAGCGTCTCCGTTCAGCCCGAAACCGAAATTACGTGCCAGTGTGATAAAAAAAGCGTCTTCCCAATTGCCTTGACAACGTTTTAACCGTTCGTTCAATAAGGTCGCTTTTTGCTCGAATCTTTCCATCTGTAAGGCGGACATCCATGAGTGGGCGGTGAAAGGGGAGAGCGAAGGAATGATGCGGTAACAAGGAGGGTAGCTGGCTGTTTCCAACAGTTCCTTGTAGTTGGTGCGGACCGCTTCCGGGCAGATGAGTTGTATTTGGGGGATTCTTTCTCCATTGCTCCTGCTGATTTCCATATCTATTTCGGAGGCTATATGCAGAATGACAGAGTTGTAACCGGCATCTGCATGATGTCCGTGTTTGAACCAGTCTGAAGATCTTTCATGTATCTCGATATTACCTATCCAAAGTACACCGTCCAGCTTGAGCTTGGCATTAAAAAAACCGGGACCGGCGTCGGTATTCGCCAGTCCCGTATCTATAACTTCCACTTGTTGGCCGGTTGTTGTTTTCAGTTCTTTGAGAGAAAATATTTTATGTTTCCATACATAGTGTAATAGTTGTTCCATGTTAATGAGGTGTAAATGTTTGGCAAATGTAATGGTTTACAACGAAAAACGCTATCTTTGTGGCTGAAATAACATTCGTAATTATGAAAATAGCATTAATAGGATACGGAAAGATGGGCAAGGAGATTGAAAAGGTTGCAGTTGCCCGCGGACATGAGATTGTGAGTATTATAGATGTTGATAATCAAGATGATTTTAATTCGGAAGCATTTAAATCAGCAGATGTGGCTATTGAGTTTACTAACCCGATGGTGGCATATGACAACTATATGAAAACTTTTGCTGCCGGTGTCAAATTGGTATCGGGCAGTACCGGATGGATGGACAAACATGGTGATGAGGTGAAAGAATTATGCACGAAAGGTGGAAAAACCTTGTTCTGGTCGTCTAACTTCAGTCTGGGGGTCGCTATTTTCTCTGCTGTAAATAAATACTTGGCAAAAATAATGAATAACTTTCCCGCTTACGAGGTTTCTATGACCGAAACTCATCATATTCATAAACTGGATGCGCCCAGCGGAACAGCCATCACGCTGGCCGAAGGGATTCTGGAAAATATGAACCGCAAGAGTAAATGGGTGAAAGGGACCATGGTGGCACCGGATGGAACCGTGTCGGGAACATCGGAATGTGCCGAGAATGAGTTTCCTGTAAATTCCATCCGTGAAGGGGAGGTGTTTGGTATTCATACTATCCGCTATGACTCTGAGGCGGATAGCATCTCAATTACCCATGATGCCAAGAATCGGAAGGGGTTTGCCTTGGGAGCTGTTTTGGCGGCGGAATATACATCCAGGCATGAAGGATTATTAGGAATGAGTGATTTATTTCAGTTTTAAGATATGATAAAAGCAACACGTACACAGTGGATTAAGTTTGCCGTTGTTCTGGCGCTTTACCTGATATTTCTTGTTTGGTTGAGAAGCTGGCTGGGATTGGTGGTTGTACCGTTTATCTTCGATGCGTATATCACAAAGAAGATTCCATGGACTTGGTGGAGAAAGTCCAAGAACCGTCATGTAGTGACCGTCATGGGATGGGTGGATGCTATTGTATTCGCACTGGTGGCAGTATACTTTGTCAACCTCTATTTCTTCCAGAACTATGTGATTCCTTCTTCCTCGCTGGAAAAATCATTGCTGACGGGTGATTATCTGTTTGTGAGCAAAATGAGTTATGGGCCCCGTGTGCCCCAGACTCCGCTGCACATGCCGTTGGCGCAACACACATTGCCGTTTTTTAATTGTAAATCATACCTTGAGCATCCACAATGGGATTATAAACGGGTGAAAGGTTTGGGGGACGTACAGTTGAATGATATCGTTGTCTTTAACTTTCCGGCCGGAGATACAGTTGCCACTGGTGTGCCTAATGATGATGTTTATCGTCTGAGTTATGGAGCAGGCAAGGAGCTGGCAAAACCGGTGGATTTGGCTTCCATGACTCCGGAGCAGCAACGGGTGGTCTATGATTATTATTATCAGTTGGGACGGGAGTATCTGAAAGAGAATCCACAGAATTTCGGTGAGATAATAAGCCGTCCGGTAGACCGCCGTGAGAACTATGTGAAGCGATGTGTGGGTTTGCCCGGACAAACGTTGGAGATAAAGGATCGTATTATTTATTTGGATGGTAAAGCTAATAAAGAGCCTGATAATGTGCAGTATCGTTATCTGGTGAAAACCAAGCGTCCTATTCCCGATGACTTGGCTCATGAACTGGGTATCAGCAAGGAGGATATGATGATGTATTATACGGATGCTTCTGTTTATAATATGCCTCTGACAGAAAAAGCGAAAGCAGGTTTGTTGGCGCGTAAGGATATTGTTGTCAGCATTGAGAATACACCGGCTGATGATGCGGGAGGCTTATACCCGCTGAATATGTATAAGAACTGGACTACGGATAACTACGGACCTGTATGGATTCCCAAAAAGGGAGAGACGGTGAAACTCACGCTAGAGAATCTTCCTGTTTATGAGCGCCCTATTCATGCTTACGAGGGTAATGAACTGGCAGTGAAAGATGGAAAGATTTATATTAACGGCAAGGAAACCGATGAGTATACTTTCAAGATGGATTATTACTGGATGATGGGAGATAACCGTCATAATTCGGCTGACTCCCGTTTTTGGGGATTTGTTCCCGAAGATCATGTGGTGGGAAAACCCATCTTTATCTGGTTGTCATTGGATAATGACCGTGGCTGGCTGGATGGAAAAATACGTTGGAACCGATTGTTTACCTTTGTAGATAATATTAAATAAGTTGCGCATACCCTGTATTCCTGTATGGATAAAAGCAATGCTTACTGCTATCATTCTGGTACTGTTGGTAAAGACATTTGCTTTCACCTCCTGCACCATTCCCTCTACCGGTATGGAGAATAGCCTTTATCAAGGGGAAAGGGTTCTGGTGAATAAGTGGAGTTATGGGTTTCGTGTGCCTTTTTCTATCTGGCGATGGTTGGGAAAAACTGCCGGGAAGGGGGATATTGTGTTGTTCAACAACCCTAATCCACGGTTTCCTCAAACGTCGGTGGGCAACCGGGAGGTGTTTATAAGTCGTGTGGTAGGAATACCCGGAGATACGTTGATGTTGAATGATGAACTGTGGGTGACTGACGAACAAGTGTTGAGCCCGGATAGTAAATCTTTGTATGTCTATTCTCATACGGAAGAAGAAACGATGCAGGCTGCCATGCAGCAAGTGAACATTCAGGGAAACAGGTTAGTGGGATATGCCGAGGGGAAGTACATACGTACCTTCAGTCATTATGAATATTACCTGTTAAAACAAAAACTGGCAGGAAAAGTGGATTTGATTCCTCTCTATCATAAAGATATAAGCAAGAGCCATCCCTTTGTGATCCCGGAAAAAGGGAAACCTGTCAAGGTATATCCTTGGAATGTGACCTTGTTGTGTAATACTATTGTTCGCCATGAAGGAAGAGTGGCTTCTGTCAGGGGAGATACCCTGTATGTAGGGGGAAAACCTGTAGAAGCCTATACATTTAATAAAAATTATTACTGGATGGCATCCAATAATCCGGTGAATTTGTGTGATTCACGTTTATTTGGTTTGGTGCCCGATGACCATTTGATCGGTAAAGCTTGGCGCATTTGGTTTTCATCCAGAAAAGGGCGCATTTTTCAACGAGTGCAATAATGGAGAATACGATATATTTAAGTTCGGCCTATCTGGCCCCGGTGGAATATTATACAAAACTGTTCGCCTGTGAGAAGGCCTATGTGGAACAGTATGACAATTATGTGAAACAGACTTATCGCAACCGTTGTGTCATTGCGGCAGCCGATGGTCCGCTGGCGCTGACTATCCCTACAGAAAAAAGCGGTACACCTAAATGCCTGATGAAGGATGTCCGCATTTCGGATCATGGCAATTGGCGTCATATACATTGGAATGCTTTGGTGGCTGCATATAGAAATAGTCCTTTCTTTGAGTACTATGCTGATGATTTCCACGTCTTTTATGAAAAGAAATATGCCTTCTTGTGGGATTATAATCAGGAAATTTGTTCTTTAGTATGCGATTTGATCGATATTCATCCCCGTATGGAAGGAACAACGGAATATTGCATGGAATTTGTTCCGGGCGAGGTTGATTTTCGTGAGATTATTCATCCGAAGCGTGACTGGCGTGAAGCGGATGCTGACTTTTGCCCTAAACCTTACTATCAAGTTTTTGATGCCAAATACGGTTTTCTGCCGAATTTGAGTATCGCCGATCTTTTGTTTAATATGGGGCCGGAGAGCCTGATTGTTTTGCGAGATAGTGTTAAAGGTATAAACCATAAAGAATAATATCATGAATAATTTGTTTAGTGTAAAAGACCAGGTGGTGGTAATCACCGGTGGAACAGGGGTTTTGGGAAAGGCTATTGCCGCCCATTTGGCAGAAGAAGGTGCCAAGGTTGTTATATTAGGCCGTAAGGCAGAAGTAGGAAATGCCATTGTAAACGAAATCAAGGCCAAAGGCGGGGAAGCCATGTTTCTTGTGACCAATGTGTTGGATGAGGCTATATTGGAGCAGAATCTGAAGGATATTCTCGCAGCATATGGTCGTGTAGATGCATTGCTGAATGCAGCAGGAGGTAATATGCCGGGTGCTACGATTGCTCCTACAGGAAATTTCTTTGATTTGAAGGTCGATGAGTTTCAAAAAGTGCTTAATCTGAATCTTACCGGAACAGTTCTGCCTACACAGGTATTTTTGAAGCCGATGGTGGAGCAGAAGAAAGGGGCTATTGTGAATTTCTCTTCTATGGCGGCATTCCGTCCGATGACTCGTGTATGTGGTTATGCGGCTGCAAAAGCGGGAATCTCTAATTTCACTGCGTTCATGGCCAATGAAGTGGCTACGAAATTTGGTGAAGGCATCCGCGTGAATGCCATTGCTCCGGGATTCTTCCTGACCGAACAGAACCGTACTTTGTTGACAAACGAAGATGGTACATATACTCAGCGTGGTAATGATGTGATTCGCCAGACTCCGTTCAAACGTTTCGGTAAAGCAGAGGAACTGTGTGGAACCATCCAGTATCTCATCAGCGATGCCAGCAGCTTTGTAACCGGTACAGTAGCCGTAGTAGATGGTGGTTTCAATGCATTTGCCATGTAACAAGTCTTTAGTTTTTAATTCTCAATTTTTTTATTTGATATGATTTTATGTGAGCAAACATGGCGCTGGTACGGACCGAATGATCCCGTATCATTGTGGGATATCAAACAAGCCGGAGCAACCGGTATTGTCAATGCCTTACATCATATTCCCAACGGTGAAGTATGGACAGTAGAGGAAATAATGAAGCGCAAGAAATTGATTGAAGAAGCAGGATTAACTTGGAGTGTCGTAGAGTCCGTGCCCGTACACGAACATGTTAAGACACAGACAGGAGACTATCTGAGATATATCGAGAACTATAAACAGAGTTTGCGCAATCTGGCAGCATGTGGTATCTATATTGTGACTTATAACTTCATGCCTGTACTGGATTGGACCCGTACGGACCTGGCATATACGTTGCCCGATGGTTCCAAGGCATTGCGTTTTGAGCGGGCTGCTTTTGTAGCGTTCGATCTGTTCATCTTGAAACGTCCGGGAGCCGAAAAGGAATACTCGGCCGAAGAGATAGAAAAGGCAAAAGCGCGTCTGGCACAAATGGATGAGGAAGAAATTCATCGTCTGACACGAAATATGATTGCAGGATTGCCCGGTTCGGAGGAAAGTTTTACATTGGAGCAATTCCAAAAAGAACTGGACCGTTACAAGGATATTGATGCGGACAAGCTCCGCAATAATTTGATTTTCTTCTTGAAAGAAATTTGTCCGGTAGCCGATGAAATGGGAGTAAAGCTGGTTATTCATCCGGATGATCCGCCTATGTCTATTCTGGGCTTGCCGCGCATTATGAGTACGGAAGCGGATTTCAAGCTGTTGGTGGAAGCTGTACCTAATCCGTCAAACGGACTTTGTCTGTGCTGTGGTTCATTTGGCGTATCTGCACAGAATGATTTGCCGGGTATCATGGAACGTTGGGGAGACCGTATCAATTTTGTTCATTTACGCAGTACCCAACGTGATGCTGAAGGGAACTTTTATGAGGCGAATCATCTGGAGGGTGATGTGGACATGTATCATGTAGTTAAGAACTTGTTGAAAGTGCAGCAACGTCGTGGAATATCTATTCCTATGCGTCCGGATCATGGCCATCAGATGATAGATGATTTGAACAAGAAAACAAATCCGGGTTATTCTTGTTTGGGACGTATGCGTGGCCTTGCCGAGCTTCGTGGCTTAGAAAAAGGAATAGCGATGAGTATGGAAACAAAATAATCTTTTTTTTAACATATAGAAAGAAGGCCTGAATGTCTTCCGGTGATGAGGTATATCCGGAAGTATTCAGGTCTTCTTTTTGTCTAAGAGGTAGATAATGAGGACTATTCTAGACAAGTATAGAGATTAATTAGACAAATAAAGAGGTGCAGGCAAGGGGAGGAGGTTTATATTTGCAACAGATTTAATCTAATTAACCCTTAAATTCTTTTATTATGAATAAAAAAACAAAACTGCTTTCAATCCTTGGATTGGTGACAGCTATCCTGTTTTTGTTCTCATCGGAGGTGTTGGCCCAATCCTTATCTATCAGTGGTAAGGTAATTGACAAAAACAGTCAGGAGCCTGTAATTGGGGCCAGTGTTTTAATTGAAGGAACCTCAAACGGTACAATAACCGATTTGGATGGTAACTTTATGCTTTCTAATGTTCCTTCCAAAGGAAATTTAGTTGTGTCTTACATTGGTTATGCTACACAAACTCTTCCTATTAATGGGAGGACTAGTTTCAGTGTTGTATTGGCTGAGGATACCGAAACGTTGGATGAAGTTGTTGTAATAGGTTATGGCGTACAGAAAAAAGTGAATCTTACCGGATCTGTGTCTTCAGTGAAAGGAGATGCATTGGAACGTCGTCCGGTAGCTGATGCCACACAGAGTTTGCAAGGGATGGTTCCGGGGTTGTTGGTGAGCAACTCAAATACGGGCCGTCCGGGAGCTAGTGGTACATTGACTTTGCGCGGACAAGGCAATCTGGATAATAATGCGAATCCTTATATTTTGGTTGATGGAGTGGAAATGAGTCTCTCGGACGTGAATCCGAATGATATTGAAAGTATTTCTGTATTGAAAGATGCTGCTGCTTGTGCCATTTATGGTGCACGTGCGGCGTATGGTGTCATTTTGGTCACTACCAAGAAAGGTGAGGAAGGTAAAATGCGTGTAAATTACCAAGGAAACGTAGGTTGGAGTACGCCGACTGTATTGCCTGATATGGTTGATTCCTATGAATTTGCTCAGTATTGGAATGCCGGATGTATTAATGCAGGTTCTCCTCGTTTGTATAGTGAGGAAAAAATGGGTTTATTACAGCAATATATTAAAGATCCCAGTAGTGTGGATCCTTGGTTCGAGCTTCCTAAAAATTCTAATATGAACCCGGCATTCGAAAATTCAGAATTAGGAGTAGGAAATACTAATTATTTCGATTTGCATTATAAGGATTGGGCATTCAAGCAAAATCATAATCTTAGCTTGAGTGGGGGTGGCAAAAAAGCACAATATTATATTTCTGGTGGTTATTATTCGGAAGATGGTATTCTCCGTTATGCCGATATGGATTTCAGCCGTTATAATTTTGCCGCTAATATTTCTTCTCAGATTACCGATTGGATGAAGGTAAAAGTAAATACGAAGTTTATGCATTCCGATGAGGATACTCCTTTTGGTGACGGAGGGCTTAGTGAAGGCTTTTATCATTCATTAGCACGTTTCCGTCCTACAGTTGCTCCTATTGATCCGAATGGGCATTTTACAGAACTGACTATGATTCCTTATTTGCAGAGTGGTACGTATACAAATACTCAACGTGACCGTTTTAGTTTAACGGCAGGTTTAGATATCCAACCTGTGAAAAACTGGTTTATCTTTTTTGATTATACATATAAATTGATGGATTTGGAATATGAGGCATTGAACGTGAGCCCGTTAATTTATGGGGCTGACGGGGTGAGTACTTCGAAAGGTGTGCGTGATGAGTTGGGTGTATCACCCGATGGCAAGTTTACCCGTTATTATGCGCATACTCGCTACCAATCTATAAATTTATATTCGAATTATCTCTTTACTTTGGGAGACAAGCATAATTTTACCGTAATGGCAGGTTATCAGGAAGAAAATAATGACTATAGTTATATGAAGAACTCGATTACCGGACTTTATTCAACTTCAAATCCTAATGTAGGTATGGGAACCGGTGATAAGACGGTAGTCGATACTCGTAATGGCTGGGCAACCCGTGGCTTTTTCGGACGTGTGAATTATGATTATGACGGACGTTATCTTCTTGAATTGAATGGACGATATGATGGATCGTCACGTTTTGCCAAAGGTAATCGTTGGGGCTTCTTTCCATCTGCATCTTTAGGATGGAATATTACCCGGGAACAGTTTATGATGCCAATAGCCGATGTAGTTTCCAACTTGAAACTTCGTGCTTCTTACGGATTACTGGGTAATCAGGCGGGTGCGGCCCTTTATACTTTTGCCGCTACTATGGATTTGAATGATAAATTGGGAAATTATATATTCTCTGATGGACGCCACATCTTTACTAAGGCCCCTGCCGTAGTCAACCCGAATACGACTTGGGAAAAAGTGGAGAGTAAGAATATAGGTTTGGATTTCGGTTTCTTTGGTAATTCGTTGACCGGTTCTTTTGATGTTTTTCAACGTGATACGAAGGATATGTTAGGACCTACGGTGGATTTCCCGGATTTCTTTGGTGCAGACGCTCCTAAAACCAATAATGCCCGTATGCGTAACCGTGGTTGGGAATTGGTGCTGAGTTATCGTGGAAAAATTGGAAAGGATATTGACTATAGCATAGGCGGTTCTCTTTCGGATGCTACTGCTGAAGTAACTGAATATGAAGGGACTAGAACAAATCCTAAAGATAATTGGTATAAAGGAAAGAAAGCTGGTGAAATTTGGGGATATCGGGCGGACGGACTGATCCAGACTCAGGCAGAGGCGGATGAGTATAATAATACCTATGATTTGTCTTTTATAAGCGGTAAACCTTGGACGCCGGGAGATGTAAAATATCGTGACCTGAATGGGGATAAGAAAATCAATAATGGGCTTAATACCTTGGATGATATGGGTGATATGACAGTAATCGGTAATACCACTCCTCGTTATCAATATACCATTAACGGTTCAATTAGCTGGAAAGGTGTAACCGTAAGCGCTATGTTCCAAGGGGTCGCTAAGCGGGACTGGGATCCTGGTACGGGAGCTTATTTTTGGGGAAGCGGACCTTATGCG
This sequence comes from Phocaeicola dorei, assembly GCF_013009555.1. Classification (NCBI taxonomy): domain Bacteria; kingdom Pseudomonadati; phylum Bacteroidota; class Bacteroidia; order Bacteroidales; family Bacteroidaceae; genus Phocaeicola; species Phocaeicola dorei. Next base: position 66,659 of record NZ_CP046176.1, read on the forward strand.
CAGGTGACGGTGTTTAAAGAGCATTTGGATTATTGGAGTGAGACAAATACAGGGGCTTATTATCCAAAACCTTATATTCATACAGCAGGAGGAGTGGTTCCTTTCCGTAATAAGACAATGACGCTTAGTGACCGTTATCTCCAGAGTGGTGCTTATTGTCGTCTGAAAAATCTGACAGTGAGTTATGATATCCCTGCCGTATGGACAAAAAAGGTAGGTTTACAGAAAGTGCAGGTGTTTTTCTCTGGTGAGAATTTGTTGACTTTTACCACTTTGAAAGGAATGTTTGACCCGGAAGCTATCTTTACCAAGAATGATTACACGGCTGAAGGTGGAAAGAACTATCCTATGAACAAGGTGATATCTTTTGGTCTAGTTGTTAACTTATAATTTGATGAATATTATGAAGAAAAGAAATATATTTTTGGGTCTGGTTTTGATGTTAGGTCTTACCGGTTGCTATGATTTGGATAAGATGCCTGAAGGGGTATTGTCTACGACGATTCCTTTTGCAAGTACGGGGGAAATGAGAAATTATCTGGATCAATTCTATCAGACAGGTAATTATAAATATGACTATGTCAGCTTTGGTGATGGAATGCGTGCGCAAGGTTTTGATGCCGGTGGTGGACAATATATTGCCGGGGCAGATACACATAGTGATAATATGGCTTCCAGTTCGGTCAGTACCCGTTTGGCAGGTGAAACGACATTGAGTAGTGCGGTCAAACTGCAAAATTATACAGCTATCCGTAATTTAAATTTTATGCTGTGTAATTTAGATAATTGTGTGGAAAAAGGATCTGCTGATTATAATCAGTATGTGGGTGAGGCTTATTATTTCCGCGCATGGTATTATTATCAGATGTTTATCAGCTATGGGCGCCTGACGTGGGTGAACACTCCGCTTGATCCTAATATGGAAGAAATGAAATTGCCTCGTGCTAACCGCACGATTATTGCCGACAGTATTTTGGCTGATCTGGATAAAGCGGTGATGTATCTCAATACTCAGAACAATAGTGCTACCATGCGGATTCATAAAGATGTGGCGCGTGCTTTGAAAAGTGAAGTGGCCTTGTTTGAAGGAACTTGGGAAAAATACCATAAAGCGAAAAATGATAAGTTTTTTGATTCTACGGTGACCGATGAAAAAATTCGCGATTATTTTAATCAGGCTGTTGCAGCTGCAAAAGAAGTGATGGATCGTGGCGTATGGGCCATTTATAATACTGGTAACAAATTGGATGATTATCGTCAGATGTTTCAGACTACAGATTTATCGGGTAATCCGGAAGTACTTTGGTATAAACAGTATGATGGAGATCAGATTGGTAATAATGTAAACCGTTACTTAAATCAAGGAGGAGGGAGTGTAGGTGTTACGGCTTCATTAGTGGATGATTATCTGACAATTGATGGTAAACCGTTTGTTGGTGATGAGCGGATTGAAGCGAAAAAGGTGTTCGGGAATGAATTGCAGCCGACTTTGCGTGATCCGCGTTTGTCACAGACTGTTTGTATGCCGGGGCAGCAATTACGTCCGGATGACAAGGCTCCTTATTATGTTGTACCGCCATTGATTGGTACTTCATCCTATAATCAGAATATGACTGGTTATTCTTTATTAAAACATGTGCAAATTGATTATACGGGCAGTCTGGATGCCGAGTTCAAGGGAGCCACACCGGCTATTCAGTTCCGTTATGCAGATATCCTGCTGAATTATGCAGAAGCTCTGGCTGAACTGGATGGTGTGGGGAATGCGCAGAAAATTATTGATGCCTTGCAACCTTTACGTGACCGTGTAGGTATGCCTCCGGTGGATCTTGACAGGGAGTATAATCAGGAAGCTGATTATGGTTTCCGCAATCTTGATAAGTATATTCAGGCTGTACGTCGTGAACGCCGGGTTGAAAAAGCCTGTGAAGGACGCCGTCAGGAAGATATCATGCGCTGGGCTGCTGCGGACGAATTAATAGTGGGCAAATGGCCGAAAGGTGCGCTCTTTGTGGGAAGTAATCTTGAGAACCATCCTGTATATGGTGATAAGTTAATTTATGATCAAGCTTCGGGAAATAATCTTTTCCTGACAGGCAAGCCCGGGGATCCGTTGCGCTATATTATACCTACGAATCCCGCAGGATATGAATCGGGTTGGAAATTTAATGTCAACCGTGACTATCTGTTACCCATTCAGACACGTATGTTAGGAGATTTGACCGGTGGTATGTGGGAACAAAATCCTGGATGGTAGGAATTATGTTAATAAAAAAAGATATGAGTAGAGTAACACCTGTGTTATTATATTCTTTGACGGGAGCAGTGGTGTTGTCATCGCTGTCTTCCTGCAAAGAAAAGAAATCTGAAGAGGTAAAAAAAACGATGAATGTAGTCTATATCATGTGTGACGACCATTCTTATCAGACGATCAGTGCCTATGACCAACGTTATATGCAGACGCCCAATATTGACCGGATAGCCAGTGAGGGTGTCCGTTTCACAAACAGCTTTGTAGCAAACTCTCTGAGTGGTCCCAGCCGTGCCTGCATGCTGACCGGTAAACATAGTCATGCCAATGGATTTACGGATAATACCACCACATTTGACGGTAGTCAGCAGACTTTTCCGAAATTGCTTCAGGCTAATGGCTATCAGACTGCTATGATCGGTAAATGGCATCTGGTATCTGAACCTACAGGATTCGATTATTGGGACATCCTGATAGGACAAGGAGATTATTATAATCCGAAATTTATTAAAAATGGTGAACGGGTACAACGGGAAGGTTATGCTACCAATATTGTGACAGATTTAGCAATAAATTGGATGGACAGTATCCGGGACAAGAGTAAACCATTCTGTCTTTTTATTCATCATAAGGCTCCTCATCGTACCTGGATGCCCGATCTTTGTGATCTTGACTTGTATGATGATGTGATTTATCCGATGCCCGAAAACTTCTATGATAAATATGAAGGTAGAATTCCTGCATCCAAGCAGGAAATGAGTATTATAAAGGATATGGATTTGGTGTATGACCTGAAAATGGCGGATAAGGAGAATGAGATCCATACCACGACAGGACTGGAAGAAGCGGGCAGAAATATGTATAATGCTCTGAACCCGGAACAGAAGGCTGCTTGGGATAAGCACTATGATCCTATCATTGCCAGATTCAAAAAGGATAAACTGACGGGTAAAGCCTTGGCGGAATGGAAATATCAGCAATATATGCATGATTATATGCGAGTTATTCATTCTGTAGACCGTAATGTGGGGCGTGTCTTGAAATATCTGGAAGAAAATGGATTGATGGGGAATACGATGATTGTCTATACTTCCGATCAGGGCTTCTATATGGGGGAACATGGTTGGTTTGACAAACGTTTTATGTATGAAGAATCTTTCCGTACTCCTCTGATGGTCCGTTTGCCGGGTGGAAAGAAAGGTGATATTGATGAAATGGTACAGAATATTGATTATGGCCCTACTATATTGGACCTTGCAGGAGTGAAGGTGCCATCGGATATGCACGGAGTTTCTTTCCTGCCTTTACTGAAAGGAGAGAAAGTTTCCGATTGGCGTAAGTCATTGTATTATCATTTTTATGAATACCCGGCTGAACATGCTGTCCGCCGTCATTATGGTGTACGTACAGATCGTTATAAATTGATGCATTTTTATAATGACATAGACTGTTGGGAACTATATGATTTACAGGAAGATCGTATGGAAATGCATAATATCTACGGACAACCCGGAACGGAAAAATTAACAAAAGAACTGAAAGACGAATTGTTGCGTCTTCAAGTGCAGTATGATGATCCTATCCGGAATATATACAAAGACTGACAACCTAATCTAACCTAAATTTAACATAGTATGGAGTATTCCCGATTCTTCTATTTGCAAGAAGGTCGGGAATCTTTTTTCCTATAATCAGACGGACTCATTCCCACTATATTCTTAAATACAGTACTGAAATTACGTGAGTGTTTGAATCCTGTCTGTTCTGCCACTTCGCCAATGGATAATGTGGTCGTGTCTAATAATTTACGTGCATATTCCAGACGGCATTTAATGATGTATTCGCTGATGCCCATATCCATCATCCCTTTAGTCTTATTGTAGAGTGATGCACGGCTCATTCCCATTTGTTGTGCTATGAAATTAACGTCCATATTTACATTGCTGATATTTTCATTGATAATGCGGTTGAATTGGATCATTAGCTGTTCATTGATATAATTCAGGTTCTCCTGTTTTTGTATAGGGATATCTATGGTGGCATAGTGATTTTTCATGAAGTTGTGATTATGCATGATATTCTGTATCTGAATAAACAGCATATCCATATCGAACGGTTTGGTAATATAGGCTTCTGCGCCCATTTTGTATCCTTCTTCCATACTGGTGTCATCAACGCAGGAGGTAAGTAAGATTACGGGCATGTAGTTTAAATCAGGCTTTTGTTTAATATAGCGACATAGTTCGAAGCCGTTCATGCGAGGCATTTTTATGTCACTTAATACAATTTGGGGACGTCGTGACGTGAGGATAGGGAGTGCTTCCATACCATCATGGGCTTCATATACTTCTTCAAACAGAACTTGTAGATTACAAATCAGGTAATTACATAAGTCACGATCATCTTCCACTATTAAAATAGAATGGAATTTCTCTATGCTGTCTTGTTGAGGTTGTTTGCGATCTATGTCGGCTGATAGATGTAATGCGTCATTCAAATAGGTTTGAGGTGTGGATTGAATGTCGGCGGCTTCCTGTCTATACGGTAAGGTGAAAAAGAAGGTCGCTCCTTTGGTTTCATTATTTTGTGCTCCGATAATGCCTCCATGCATTTCGACCAGTTGTTTGGCATATGACAAGCCGATTCCTGAACCTTGCAGGCTATGTTTGCCTTGATAGAAACGGGTGAATAAGTTGGCGATGTCCTCTTTTTGAAGTCCTGTTCCTTCGTCCTTTACAGTTATCCGGATGCGGCTCCCGTTGCCTTCCAGATAAGTGGAAACTGTAACGGTAGAGTTTTCTTCGCTGAATTTATAGGCATTTGTCAAGAGGTTATTTATAATGATTTCGCATTGGCTATGGTCGAAATACATACTATCTATAGCAGTATCGGGAGCAAATATCAACGAAATGTTACGTAATGAAAGTTCATCCTTGAAATCATTCAGGATACTTTGCAGCCATTCATTAAAAGGCGCGGGAGACATGCGCAGGATATTCTTCTCCACCTCCATTTTGCGCATGTTCAGAATCATGTCAATGATATTTTTCATTTGGCGTGCCTGTTTGAATGCACCATATAGCTTGCTACGGAGTTCGTATGGGATTTGCTTGCTGTTTGTGAGTTGTTTCAGCGGTGTATAGATTAAGGTTAAAGGAGTGCGTAGTTCATGGTTGATATTGATTAACGCTTTTACCTTTTCCTTATAGATGGTACGTTCTTGTTCCTTGTATTTTCGTTTCAGATGTTGGTCGTGGGCTCGTATGGCATAGATAATGGAAAGAATAATGATGACTGCACATATTAGGATGAACCAAGACTGCTGCCACCACGGAGGAAGAACGGTAAATTTCAGTAACGTGAATTCAGAACTCCAATTCCCATCGTTTTGGGTACATTGAACAGTTATGCTGTAATTACCCGGAGAGATGGTGTGCAAAATAAGATGAGGACGGGATGTTTCCGTGTATTCTTTATTTAACCCTTTTATGCGGAACCGATATATACGCTTGTGAAAAACATTTTCTCCTTCTAGTTGTGTATGTATTTGTAGAGAGGAGAAATTGTAAGGAATTTCCATCGTTGATTGGGAATTGAAGGGGACTATAGTACCGTTTAAAGATACTTCCTGTAATTCAAGAGTGATGGGCGGAGGAATGGAGGCAGATTTTAGGGCTTTGTTTATTCGTACCAATCCTTCAGAACCACCCATGTATATATTGCCGTCACTAGCCACCAATACAGGTTTGGCCAAGAAATCATTAGGTAATACTCCATCCATTTCATTGTAGATTACAAAATGATTTTTTTGTGGATTATAAGCGTATATGATCCCTAATGATCCCATCCATACGATTCCTTCATGATCGATGACTAAAGAAGTGATTACGTCGTTTCCATCGGGTAACTTTAAGGGCTCTTTACGGTTTGAGGGCAGGTAAATTCGGGTAATTCCGTTAGGTCCTGCTATCCATAGAGTCCCTAAAGTGTCAATGCTTGCAGCTAATATTTGGTTGTTCTTCTCATAAGCTATGGTTTCGTATTCATTCTTTTCTTTATTGTACTGGAATACGTTGCTTCGGTCGTGAAAAAAAGGATAAGTACGGTATTTTCCCATGTAAACCCAGGAATATTGCAATTGTTGATTACTGGGAAAAATGGGAATCAATTGTTGACTACCGGGTATATATCGATAAAAAGCATTGCCATATAGTTCGATTTCGTTTTGATCATTAACTCGTATATTGGTGGGTGCACTGGAGCTTGCCAGCTTTGTTTCTGCATCTTTGTCCGGAAGAGAGAAACGTTGGTAGCTTCCAGTCTTTTTATTGAAACGAAAAATTCCTTTTGAGAAACTGGACGCTAGCAGTTCGGTTTCGGATAAAGGACAAATAGATACTATCTTTTCTCCCAATGTTTGCGGATAGTGGGTAAAATGTTCCGTTTGCGGGTCAAAGCAGTTGATGCCGCCTCCATCTGTACCAATCCAGATTCGTCCGTCTTTGTCTTCCCATAAACATAAGGGGCATTTGTCGGATAAACCTGAGGCTGGGTTTTGTGCAGCTTTGGTATAGGTGGTGATAAAGCCTTTTTCTGCTCCTAATACTCCTTCCCGGACCATACCTATCCACATGTGGTTGTTGCTATGGCATAGGCATGTTACTGAATTGGCTGGGAATTGTCGGTTTTCCTTGTTTGATAAGATTTGAATATCACGAGTGTCCGGATAGATGATATTCACTCCGCCTCCGTCTGTTGCCAGCCAAATGGTTTTATTCCATTCTGTTATATCAAGAACGATATCGTTGCTCAAGTTTGAATTACGGGTATTATAGGAGGTCAGCAGTTGTCCGTCCTGATTATAACATTTTACTCCTTGCCCATAGAAGGAAACCCAGTAATGTCCGGAAGAATCCTTATATAGATCGTATGCATTGTATGATTCACCGAATGGAGAATCGGTTATTTCTCCTGTATGTTTATTTAATAACTTTATTTTCCATGCATTGTTTATTATCAAGTAATGAGTGGAATCGAAAGGCTCCATCTTGATAATACGGATTCCTGTTGTTTTTAAAGGGATTGCTTTGGAATGTTTTAATTCTTTTTCATATACAAGTAATGTGTCGGTTACAGGTATCAACAGTTTGCTTCCTTCTGTTGCTATAATGGAAGTCTTTACCGGTTTATTATGCCGCAGAAAGATTTGCAGGGAGTCTTTCTCATATTCATAATAACTGATTCCTTGTGAGGTGACCGCCCATATCCGCTCTTCATTATCTCCGAAAATATCGTTGATGTAGTGGCTGTTTTTACGTAATAAGTCCGGTAGATTATATTTCTTGATTTTTTCTCCATTGAAACGATATATTCCCTGAGTGGTTCCGACCCATAATGAACCGTTTTTGTCATCGTATAGGGATGTTATAGAGGTTGGAAGCCCTTCTTTAATAGAAAGTTGTTTAAAATGATAATAAGGACGGTTGATGGAATAAGTCTTTATGATAAAACAACATAGAGCCAGGATTACATAGACGGTTTTTCTCATTCAGATAAGGTCTTAAAACAAATATTTGTACAAATATAAGAAATAGGTTTTGAAATTCAAAGCGGTAAAGAGGATATTGATAACCGAGAATAGCTGTGATATTATATGTAATTTGTCATTCTGAACAGATGTAGAAGATAACATAGTGTTCAGAATGACAAAATAGATTGGAGAATGAGGGGGATTTGTCTGACAGGTTTTTTGTCCTTATAATGGGATTTTTTTCAGTTTTTCATTCTCAACCATTATTTTATATTTCTTTCCTTTAGTTGTCTTAAAGGTAAAAGTCCGGTTACCATATCTCAGATTGCAGGGTTCACCGGCTTTGGACAAAATAACGGCCTCTTTTAATTTACCATCCTGCCAGGTAATGTTAATTTCAAAGTTACCTTTGGCACAAAGCCCCTTTACAGAACCTTCTTTCCATGCGTCTGGCAAGGCTGGGAGCAATTGGATGAATCCCATGTGACTTTGCAACAGCATTTCTGTGATACCGGCAGTTCCGCCAAAGTTACCGTCAATTTGAAAAGGCGGATGGGTATCCCATAAGTTGTCCAAAGTCCCATTTTTTAGTAAGTTGCCAAATAGTTTGTAGGCGTGGTTACCGTCTTGCAGACGTGCCCATTGATTCAGTTTCCATCCCATACTCCAGCCGGTAGCTCCGTCACCGCGGTGTTCTAAAACAACTTTGGCGGCATGGGTCAATTCGGGAGTCATAATTGGTGAGAGGGTGTGTCCCGGATGCAGTCCGAATAAATGGTTGACGTGACGATGCTCGTCTTTGGGGTCGTCTATGTCTGTTGACCATTCCATTAACTGACCATAACGTCCTATTTGATAGGGTACAAGATGGTTCAATACATATTGCCATTGTTTACGGTCTTTGGAATCGACACCCAGTGCTTTGCTGGCATCAATGGCATTGAGTAATATTTCGCGGACTACAGCATGTACAAAAGTGGCTCCTTGGTCTACAGGTCCATGCTCGGGAGAAGTGGAAGGAGCAGCAGTATAGGTTCCGTCTGGTTTATGCCATAAATAGTCTATAGCGAAGTTGGCACTGCTCTTGATAAGATCATAGCCTACTTCTTTCAGGAATTTTTTGTCGCGGGTGTAATCATAGTATTCCCAAATGTGAGTTGCCAGCCAGGGACCTGCCATCGGGTTAAAGTTCCAGGACATATTTTCATCGGTCAAAGGGGAGGTGAATCCGAAAATGTTTCCGGAGATGGAGGCTGTCCATCCACGTGCGCCGAAATAGGCTTGGGCTGTCTTTTCTCCCGGTTTCACCAAGGTACGGATGAAGTCTATCAAAGGCCATACACATTCGTTCAGATTGGTGGAGCAAGCAGGCCAGTAGTTCATCTGGATGTTGATATTATTATGGTAATCTACATGCCATGGGCCATCTACCCCGTTGGCCCACATTCCTTGCAGGTTGGCCGGGAGATTGCCGGGGCGTGAACTGGCAATTAATAAGTATCGCCCGAACTGATAATAGATTTCTTCCAGCCGGTAGTCCGGATTTCCTTTGCGATAGCGTGCTAGACGTTGATAGGTGGGGAGGTCTGTAACGGCAGGATATTGTAAGGTCATGGGGGCACGAGGGTTCAGTTGTAGTTGGACTCTTCCAAACAGTTGGGTATAGTCCGTTTTGTGCCGTTCGCATAATTCGTTGTAACTTTTGGCGGCGGCAGCGTCCATCATGGCTAGGGTTGTTTGTTCCGGATCAGGACCGACATACGTCTTGGGGTCTTTGAAGTCTGGATTGAAGTTGAGTTTATAATCGGTATCTGCGGTTAGCAGAAAAATGACTTCATCCGCATTGCGAACAATGAATTTGCCATCAGTCGTGTTCAGGCTTCCTCCTTTGTTTATGGCTTGTATGCGGAGAGCAAATTTCATTTGGTTGTTTTTGAGGCAACCGGTGTAGAGTAAACGATTGGGGCCATCTGCTTTGATATCACCTATGGCTTCAGGGTTGCTGCCATAGCTGAATATCAGGTTTTGCATACCGGGACGGTCGGCTGTGAACTTCAGCACCATCACGCTGTCGGGGTAGGAAACAAAGTATTTACGCTCGTAGTTCACTTCATCTTTGCGAAAACTGACTACTGCCATGGCCGAGTCAAGAGACAGGATGCGTTTATAATTGGTCATACCGATCTCACTTAAACCGGTTTCGATGTAAGCTTCTCCTAATGTAGTAAAGGAGCCGAAACGAAAAGGTGTTTCACGGCTTGGCTCATAATCGGCTAGTCCGTTGAAATTTTTGCAGGTAAGTTCTTCTGCTTTTTTCTGGTTGCCGTCTGTAAATGCTTGGCGGATTTCGGGTAATAGGTGTGCTGACTCTTTATTTACGTTCCAATAATAAGCTGCTCCCTTTTCTGTGTTTGGTCCTCCGCGCCATAGTGTCTTTTCGTTTAAAGTGATTCGTTCTGCCGCTATAGATCCCATAACATTGCCTCCTAAACTGCCGTTTCCTATGGGGAGCGAGTTGTTTTCCCACGCTTTGTCTGTTACAGGAGAATACCAGGAAGCGCGTCCGTCCAAATTATTAGGGGTATCAAACCAGATGCTCAATCCTTTGGTGTAATCTGTACTCTGTGCCTGTAAGGAAGCTGCGAATAGGCTTCCTAAAATGCATAGCTGAAGTTTCTTCATAAATTAATGATATTAGTTAAAGGTATTTCTACAAAAATACAATTAGATTTTTATTTGTGAGAAATGTAATGTTTGAAATTTAGGGTGATTTCCTGTTTTTATAGGTATATCAGGGTTGAAAGATAATTTTCATCGAACATTTCATTGGCGATATCCCACAAATGTTCTGCTGTCAGCATTTCTATCCGTTTGAATACTTCTTCCGGACCTTCAAATTTACCATAGTGTAAGAAAGTTTTTCCCATATCCAATGCATTGTTCTCAAAATTGTCTCCGGCAACCCCTATTTGTCCGATGATTTGTTTTTTTGCAGCATTCAGTTGTGAGGAACTTAGTTTGCTGTCACGCAGTTTTTTCAATTCTTTATGAACTAGTCCGATGCAACGGTCTGCATCTTCCGGATCAGTTCCGAAATAGATGCAGAACACTCCTGTGTCTGTGTATGAGGTCAGATTGGCTTCTACGTTATAGACCAGCCCCCGGCGTTCGCGCAAGGAAACGTTTAGCCGGCTGTTCATACCAGGTCCGCCCAACAGATTGTTAAGCAGGTAAAGTCCGGTTCGTTTTTCATTATATGCATTATATCCTCGGCTGCCTATCATTACATGGGCTTGATGTGTTTCTTTATTCAGTGTCAATGCCTTAGGAATATAGAGAAAAGGTTCTGTCCGTTGGCGTTCAGTAATGGAAAAAGGGATGTCGGCTGTCACTTTCTCTATGGTGCGTATCACTTTTTTAAAGTCTATATTGCCTTGAATGAAAAAGATCATATTGGTAGCTTTGTAAAAACGGGAAGTGAAATTCAAGGCATGTTTGCTTTTGAAACTACGCAATAAGTCCGGTTTTCCCAAAATATTTCTTCCCAAAGGATGATCGGGAAATATCAATTCCTCAAAATCATCAAAAATCAGTTCTGACGGACTGTCTTCATAACTTTGTATTTCATCAATAATCACTTCCACTTCTTTGTCAATCTCATGTTGTGGGAAGGTGCTGTGAAATACAATATCTGCCAGCAATTCTGCTGCCCGTGAGAAGTGTTCTACCAGGAAAGCACTGTATATCACTGTTTCTTCCTTATTTGTATATGCATTTAAATCTCCGCCTACATTTTCCATGCGGTTCAGGATGTGCCATGCATGTCTTTTTTGTGTTCCTTTAAAGATAAGGTGTTCCACGAAATGGGCCATTCCCTGTTCTTGTTCGTTTTCATCACGGGTTCCGGCATCGACGGCAAAGCCGCAATAGGCTACATTAGACTGATTGGGAGCGTGAATAATGCGCAGCCCGTTAGGCAAGGTGAAAGTATTGTATGACATTGTTTTTTGCTTCAAATAAGTTTCGGTTGGCAAAAATACAACAAAAGTTATTGCCGTTCTTCAAAAAATGCAGATATTTGTATTTACTAACAGAAAACAAGATGATGGATAAAATTGCTATTTTCTGTTCCGCATCCGAGAATATAGAGCCTGTGTTTTTTGAAAAAGCACGTGAGTTGGGCGTTTGGATGGGACAAAACAAGAAGACGTTAGTGTATGGAGGTGCTAATATCGGATTGATGGAATGTATTGCCAAGGCAGCCAAAGACAACGGTTCGATGATAATGGGAGTTATTCCGACCAAATTGGAAGAACGTGGACGAGCCAGCGATTTGGTGGATGTGACTTTCCGTACGGATAATTTGAGTGACCGTAAAGATGTGATGTTGAATGAGTCGGATGTAGTGATAGCTTTGCCGGGAGGAGTGGGTACACTGGATGAGGTTTCTCATGTAATGGCGGCCGCTACGCTGGACTATCATCGTAAAAAAGTAATTTTTTATAATATAAATGGCTTTTGGAATGGCATTATCGACTTTTTGGCCGGATTGGAGAGGCAGCATTTTGCCCATCATCCGTTGAACAGTTATTTTGCTGTTGCCAATGACTTGAGAGAACTAACCGAACTACTTAAATAATATTCATGTAACCTATTATGATGACATCTATACACGAATTGTTGCAGAAAGAGGCTCAGGCTGTTTTGAATATTCCTATAACTGATGCTTATGAGAAAGCAGTGGAATTGATTGTTGAGCAAATACACCGTAAAAAAGGAAAGCTGGTGACTACCGGTATGGGTAAGGCTGGACAGATAGCTATGAATATAGCTACGACTTTTTGCTCTACAGGTATTCCGGCAGTGTTTTTACATCCCAGTGAAGCCCAACATGGGGATTTGGGGATTTTGCAGGAGAATGATTTGCTGCTTCTGATTTCTAATTCAGGAAAAACCCGTGAAATTGTGGAACTGACACAACTTGCACATAATTTGAACCCGAAGTTGAAATATATTGTTATTACCGGAAATGCGGATAGTCCATTGGCTAGAGAATCTGATATTTGCTTGTGTACAGGGCATCCTGATGAAGTGTGTGCTCTGGGTATGACCCCCACAACTTCAACTACGGTTATGACTGTGATAGGTGATATTTTGGTAGTGGAAACCATGAAAAAGACCGGTTTTACCATCGAAGAGTATAGTAAACGTCATCATGGAGGATACTTAGGTGAGCGTTCACGTGAGTTAAGTAAGTAAAATAAAATAGAACCAACTGGAAGGCAAAGAACACAAATAATGCAAATAGAATTTTATTAAAGGATTTGTGTCATTTGTGTTCCGGTTTTATGTATATAAATCGTAAATATAAAAATGAGAAAAGTAATAGGTATAGGTGAAACCATTCTGGATATTCTTTTTAAAGATAGCCAACCTACGGCAGCAGTTCCCGGTGGCTCGGTTTTCAATGGAATTATTTCATTGGGGCGTTTGGGAGTCAATGTAACTTTTATCAGTGAAACGGGAAATGACAAAGTGGGCGATATCATTCTGAAGTTTATGCGAGAGAATGGAGTAAGCACAGATCATGTGAATGTGTTTCCTGAAGGAAAGTCACCTGTGTCTTTAGCTTTTCTGAATGAACAGAATGATGCTGAATATCTTTTTTATAAAGATTATCCACGGTTGAGGCTGGATGTGACAATGCCTGAAATACATCGGGATGACATTGTGATGATCGGCTCTTATTATGCTGTAACGCCTCAATTGCGTGATAAAGTAAAAGAACTGTTGGATAAAGCTCGTGAAAAAGGGGCTATCATTTATTATGACGTGAATTTCCGCAGTACTCACAAGAACGAGGCGATAAAGCTGCTTCCTGTTATTCTTGAGAATTTTGAATATGCTGATATTATTCGTGGCTCCGTTGAGGATTTTGAGAATATGTTTGGTTTGACAGATGCGGATAAGGTTTATAAAAGTAAGATTGAATTTTATTGTCCGCATTTTATTTGCACGCACGGTGGAAAAGGAATTCGCCTGTATACAAAGAATATAAAAAAGCATTATGAAGCGGATCCTTTGCAGACTGTCAGTACAGTGGGAGCCGGAGATAATTTTAACGCCGGAGTAGTTTTCGGATTGCTAAAATATCGTATCCGTCAGGATGATTTGGATGAACTGTCGGAAGATGACTGGGACCATGTGATTCGTTGTGGAAAGGATTTCAGTGCCGATGTTTGTATGAGTTTGAATAATTCGATTTCAAAAGAGTTTGCTGCCGGTTACAAATAAATCGAATAGCTCTCATTGTTTTAAACTCTTTTATTATGTATGAGAACCTTTAAATTAATAGCAGGTCTTTTCTTTTTGCTACTGGTGGTTGCTTGTCAGGACAAAAAGCGGTCTTCGCAGATTAAGGTAGCGGAGAATGAGTCGAAATATGTGGTTCTGGCATATGTCACTTCATGGGGAGAAAGTACGCCCGATCCGGCATGTTTGACCCATATTAATTATGCATTTGGGCATGTTACAGATAATTTCAAAGGAATACGTATAGATAATGAACCACGTTTGCAAATGGTGGTGGGGCTGCGTGAAAAGAAAACGTCTTTGAAAGTTTTGCTGTCTGTAGGCGGATGGGGAAGCAGTAGGTTTAGTGAGATGGCACAGACAGATAGTACACGTATGGCGTTTGCTGCAGATTGTAAACGGGTGATAGACCAGTTTGATTTGGACGGAATTGATATAGATTGGGAATATCCCGGTATAGGAACTGCCGGTGTATCTTTTTCGCCGGAGGATACTGATAACTTTTCTTTGTTGATGAAGGATGTACGCCATGCTATCGGTAAAGACAAACTGCTGACCATTGCTACACAGGCAGGTGCCAAATATTACAACTTAAGGGCTGTCGAACCTTATGTGGATTATGTCAATATCATGACATACGATATGGAGGAATCTCCTAATCACCATTCGGCCTTGTACCGTTCGGAAATGGCTGAGGAATGGTCTTGCGAGGATGCGGTTGCCGCCCATGTTGCCGCAGGTTTTCCTGTCGGACGCTTGGTATTGGGTATTCCGTTCTATGGGCATGGGACTAATGAAGCTCCAGAATTATTGGATTATCGTCATATTATCGCTTTGGATTCTTTACAGAGTTGTTGGGATAGTGCGGCACAAGTTCCTTATATGGTAAATTCGCAAGGACATGTGGTCGTTAATTATGAAAATGCCCAATCCATCGCATTCAAGTGTCAGTTCCTGCATCAGAAAGGGATGCTGGGGGCTATGTACTGGGATTATGATAGCGATGATGAAAAGGGTACATTACGCCATGCCGTCTATCAAGGTGTAATGAATCCTTGACTCTTTCAGCTTATTTTTTCTTTATCTGCATATTTCCTGTAGAGAGGATAAGCCGCTTGCAGTATTTTGTTCTTTAATAAAGGAGAATAGTCGGGATAAACCGATAAAAAAGTTTCTACTGCTTTGTAGGCCGCTTCGCTATCGTGATTCCTTAATAAAGCCCCGACCCAATTGCGGGGGAAAAAGATATCTCCGGTACGTTGAACCTCTGTTAGTTCTTCTAATGCCGGACGGATATATTTCACCGCATAATCCTTTCTTGTAGAATGATTCAGATAGCTTAAGGTCGTAGCTGCCCAGGGCTCAATCCTTCTGTTTTCCGCTTGCAATAAAGATTGGAACAAACTGTCCAATTTTAAAGTATCGGCAGTCATCGCACGTGATATGAAATCGAATTGACGTAGACGGTCCGGATTGTGGATGCGTTGGCGCTGTGTCTTAAGTATTTCTTTTCCTTGTTCAGGTATACGCAAGGCCAGTTCGTAGGCCAATGTAGTGTAATCTTTTTCATTTAATTGTTGGACTCTTTCGGTTTCCCATAAGGAATAAAGGCACTGAATCATAGCCGGACTTGCTGCTTCTGTAATTAGAAGGCGTAATAACTGGATGCGACAAGAAGGAATCGGATGAGAATAGCTGAGTCTATAAAGCTCATTTTCTATTTTATCACGTTCTACCGAAGATGTCTCTTGCAGAGGAGAGGACAAGTAATTGGTTAATGTCGAAGCTATCAACGGGTTCTTTTCACAATGTATTCCGTTGAGTAATGCATTCATCCATGTAGTATTCGGAATTCTTTTTGCTTGATAATTTTCATGCATCATCATTAAAACTGCCTGTCGGGTTGTTTCATTGTCTATTTCTTGCCAATGTTCCAGCAGCCAGTGGAGACTGTTGTTGTCAGGAATAAACAAACCATATCCTCTTCCGTCCGTATTGGGCAAAATACGGGTGGGGGTAAAGGGTAACGTAATACGGCATAAGCTGTCTGTCAGGCTAGCTTCTATCGTTGTGTCTCTTGTTCCGCAAAGGGTGATATTGAATTTTTGAGGCCAGTTTAATCCTCTTTGATATGGGTCTTGCTGATGTATGGTCTGCTGTTTGCCGGATACTTCGAAATTGATTATCGGCATTCCTTTTTGGTTTACCCATACATCGCTGAAAGCGGTTAGATCTTGCTCTGTTTTACTGTTTAGAATTTGTATCAAGTCATCCCAAGTAGCGTTGGCGTAAGCGTAAGTTTTTAAATATTCTTGAATCCCTTCCCGAAATGCTTCTTTTCCCATTAATTCCACCAGTTTTACCATCATGACAGGGGCTTTGTTATAAATGATCTGTCCATAAATTAATCCTGCATTTTGAAGGTTATCTAGCGGTTGCCGGATTGCAGTGGTTCCGGGTGTACGGTCTTCTGACAAGGATGCGGCTGTATAAGTCTTCATCCAATTCAGCTGGTGATTGACTTGTGGGAATAATGGTTCGGTAATCAGAGCTGCAAAATAATTGGCAAATACCTCTTTAGTCCAGACATCATCAAACCAGTTCATCGTTACTAAATCGCCGAACCACATGTGGGCGGTTTCGTGGGCGATTAATTGGGTTCGGCGAAGTTCTTCATCAGGAGTGGGATTTTCGCTTAGGAACATTTGCGTGTCATTATATAAGGTGGCGCCTGTGTGCTCCATACCTCCATATTGGAATCCCGGCAAGATAATAAAATCGTATTTGGCAAAAGGGTAGGGGACATTGGTGTATTCTTCCAGCCAGTTCAGCGAAGCGGTCACTTGTTTGAAGATGGTATCTAATTGGGCTACTTTTTTAGAATCTGTTTCGCGGTAGTATGCTGAGATTTTCCGATTGCCTTCTGTATATTCTTGATGTTCTAATTTACCGGTGACAAAGGAAAAGAGATAAGTGCTTAACGGTTCAGTTGGGGCAAAAGTTACCGTTTTGCAGTTGCCTTTTGTTTCTTCTTTAGTAATATAGGTATTGGAAACAGCTTTCCATGCTGTTGGTATATCCAGTCGTAGGGAAAATGTGGCTTTCAGATTCGGCTGTTCGAAACAAGGGAATAAGGTACGGGCACGGTCGGGCACTAATAGCGTATACAGAAATTCATCATTTCTGTTTAGCGACTGGTTGCCGGCAATAAATTTGATAGTGATATTATTTTTGCCTTCTACTATATTTTTTTCAGGTAGGATGATGTGCTCGTTATGGAATTCATAACGGGCAGTTTGTCCATTGACGGATACCGATTTTATTTTTTCAGGCTTTTCTCTGAAGTCGAGAATAATTTCTTGCGGTGCATCCAGATTAAATTCAATGGCAATCTCTCCATTTACCGGAACTGATTTTTGTTCAGGAATGGAGAAATATAGCTTATATTTCAACTCTTTAATCTCCTGTTTGCGTAGTATTGCCAGTTCTTGCGATACGCCCTCGTCGTAGAAACGAGGATTGCTTGTTGTCTGTTGGCAACTGCATAATAATAAGTTGCACATGACAATAAGATATCCGATATATGTTTTCATCATCTAAAATTTATCTTGGTTATCTGCGGCAATTTTTCGGATGCCGCGCTGTGAAGCTATGAATGCACCTCCTAATACTCGTTTCCCCTCGTAAAAAACGGCTGATTGTCCGGGAGCGATGGCGGATGCTTCGGAAAGGAAACGGACCAATAGTTGTTTTTCATCTAATACGAGCACTTGACATGGAATAGGCTTGCTGCGATAGCGGATACGTACTGACAAGTCCTTGCATTGTAGTAAATCCTGCATTTCTGTGATATGATAGTCTTCTACCAACATATATTCTGCTTTAAGTTCCTCGGCGTCCCCTAACATGACTGTATTCTTTTCTGCATTGATGCGTAGAACGTATGCAGGATGCCCCAAAGCGATTTCCAACCCTTTCCGTTGACCTATTGTATAATAAGGAAAGCCTTTGTGCTGACCTATCTTGACTCCTTTACTATTTACAAACCATCCCGGTCCTACTTGGGTGTCAATATCCGGGCATTGCGAACGCAGAAAGTTTCGGTAATCCCCTTCTATAAAGCAGATTTCCATACTTTCACCTCCACGAGCCTTCGCTTCGAATCCCTTTTGTCGGAGATATTCCCGTACTTCCTGCTTGGTATAAGTTCCCAATGGAAAGAGAAAACGTTGGAGTATCTCCTGAGGAAGTTTCCATAGAAAATAGGATTGGTCTTTTGTCTGATCATCTCCCGCTACGATATACAGTTTTCCCTTCCGTTCTTCCAGTCTGCAATAATGCCCGGTAGAGATATGAGCACAATTCGTTTGGTCCGCCCATTCACAGAGAATTCGCTCTTTGAATAGCGGATTGCAAAGGACACAAGGATTGGGAGTTCTTCCTTGCATATACTCATCAATGAAGTGTTTTACAATAATCTGTTTGAACTCTTTCCTCACATCAGCTACATGGTGTTCTATTCCCAGCCGTTCTGCCAAGGCTTTTGCTTCCAGCACATCATCAGGTTCATCTTGACCGGGGGTGGAAAAGCGGGAAGGGATATCCCACGTTCTCATGGTAACTCCTACCACTTCATATCCTTGTTCTTGCAGCATGATGCAAGTGGCGGAGCTATCTATTCCGCCACTCATTCCTACCAAGACTCTTTTATCTCTGTTATTCATTATATAAATAGTTCAGGTTCACGGCGTGCCGCACATTTTTGGTGCAGCATGGGAGTGTAAGGAGTATCAAAAACTCGTGCACCATTAGGGCATTCTTTTACGCAAGCGCAGCACTTGATGCATTTGGTAATCTCTGTTTCTATTTTTCCTTCATCGCTTAAAGCAATGGCATGAGTAGGACATACTTCGATACATTCGCCACAGGCAAAACATTCTTCTGTGCAAACTGGAGCGGCAGGAGTAGAGGGGCCTACAAAGCGATAAGGTATATTTCCTTTTATGTAAAAATCGGATAATATTTCATCTTTCTCCAGTTTTGTCAGACAGTCTTTCCCAAATTGTTCCGCAGTCTGTAAATCGGTAATATCCGGACGACCTTCTGCAATGGGCATGTTAGGACGGCTATAACTGTGTTCACCAATAAAGGCACCGGCAGCCAGTGGAGTGAACCCTAATTGAATAGTTTCATCTCTCAATTCGACTAGTGCATCTTCGTAATCGCGGTTACCATATACAGTGATTAAAATAGCCGGAGCATTGTTGCCTCTTAATCTTCGTAGCCGTTGCAATGCTATTGGGGCTACCCTTCCTGCATACACAGGAACTGCAATGATCGTGATAGAATCTTTGATTTCTATCGGGCTACTATTCTCATCTGTAGTGAGATCTATTTCTATTCTTTTGCCCATACCTATACTTCCTCCGATGGCACGGGCTATTTTCGCGGACGTATGTGTAGGCGAAAAAAATATGATGTGATTGCTTGTATATGTTTTCATAAACGCAAATATAGTGACTTTTGTCCAAAGGTAACCAAATATATAGATAAGATGTACAAGGATATCGAAGATTATTGTAACATGGGTGTAAAATATGATTGGTAAAATGGTATTCTGTACCTTTGGTTAATAGAAGTGATATAATAGATTATACAGGTTAAATTATACTTAGTTGTGAACAATAAAAAGCCCCTGTTTAGGACGATTAAAAGATTTTTTAACCGGAAAATAAGTGACATGATTTTATGTGATGATTGTTAATCCTTACTGACTTGAGATGTTATATAAAAGGAGAGTGTTAGATTTTTGTTTTTCTTTTTATAGAGAATAAAGTGCGTTTCATCTGTTATAAACCTTGCTTTGTCGATGTTATTTATACTATTATATATAAGATATATAATGAAAGTAATTACTGACTTTAATAGGCTTTTAAGGCTTTCTATAGTTGTTTGTGAGGTAAAGAATATATAGATATTCCTATTTCTTAAAATATTCCTGTATTTTATAAAGATTTTTAGTGGAAAGTCTTGCAGAATAGAGTAAAATGGGTACTTTTGTCCGATGAAATTATGGCTATTATAGAAACTGACTAAAATATGGATGCTCTATTTCAAACGCAAAGCAATGAGCTTTCTACTATAACGCAGAAAGAAAAGCTGTTTAAAGATGCAGAACGGCAGTGGAATACACTGTCTTCCGAGAAAGGAGCGCCCGGAAGAAAAGTTGATTTTGAGATCTATAAAAGCATTTTGTATAACCTAGAAATCAGAAAAGTATATTTGGATTCAAAGCTCTCTTTAGAAAAGTTTAGTTCAATAGTCGGCACGAATACGACCTACCTGAGTAATGCGGTGAACAACTACTTCGGATGCAACTTCAAGCGGTTGATAAATTCCTACAGGGTGGCTCGCGCCAAGGAGCTGCTGGACGGTAAAGATTGCCCGGTGAGCGAGCTTTTCAGCCGTTGTGGGTTCGCTTCCAAGAGCGTGTTCTATGTGGCGTTCAAAAAAGTAGTTGGCATGACTCCCCTGCAATATATATCGCAGAGCCGGAGTCCTTTTATGATTCAACGCAATTAAGTCCTTTTATAACAATAAACATTTTGAGTTTTTAAATTTATAAATTTAAAGTTTTTCTATTATGAACAAAAAATTTTTAAGTGCAATCCTGTTCGGAGCCTTGATGGTTTCTTCAACAGGAACGTTTGTATCTTGTAAAGACTATGATGATGACATCGATCGTATCGACAAGGAGTTGACGGAGCTGAAGTCTCAGATCGCAGCTTTACAGACAACAGTTGACAACGGAGACTATGTAACTGGTGTGGCAAAAACTGCTGATGGCAAGGGTATTACGTTTACTTTTTCTAAAGGAAGTCCTGTCACAGTAACTTTGGATGTGAAAGACGGTGAGCCGGGCAAAGATGCTCAGAAAATTACTTTTGACAAAGACGGCCAGATGTTAATTGACAATGAGCCTACTGGCATTTACCCGACTAAAGATGCAGAAAAAGCTCCTGTAAAAATCGAGGGTGGATTCTGGTATACTTTAAATGATAAAGGCGAATACGAAAATAGCAATATTCCCGTATCTGGCTTAGCCGTTGCTGGTAGCGAGGCGGACGGATGGACATTGACAGTGATTGATGCTAACGGCAACAAACAAGAAGTAAAAGTTCCAACAGCAGCTTCTTTGATGAGCGAATTTGAAATCGTTGGTTTGCTTGGTGATGATAACAAGATAAGCTCTGATGCTGTCGTATTGAATTATTCAGCAAATAAAGTTATTGCAAAATGGGAAGGTCCTAAAGGTACAATTGCAAAAGATGACTATATCGTTGCAACAGCTAAAGATCAAAAGACTTTATTGGTTCGTATGGCTCCGTCATCAGTTGACTTTACCGGCCAGTCATTTATTTTGGTAAATAGCAAGGGAAATTCTCAGGATTGGCTTGCATTGAACAGTGCTGTAGCTTATAATAAAGTATTGGCCAGAGCTGCTCAGAAAGCAGGATTATATACTTTCTCTTTGGCTCCTACAGTAGTCAAGAAAGCTGATTACAAAGCTGATGCTTGGAAAGTGGATGGTTCGGACATCAATACGCAAAAACTTGCTTTACAAAATGAGGCAGGAACTTTCACCAGCCAATTTGGCATTGGAGTTACCCATGATGGTACTAAAATGGATGATGCTACAGTTAAATTAAATGGTAGTACTGTATTAGGCACCGAATCAACTCCTGTTGAAATCGACTTGAATGTTGATAATAAGATTACTTTTGATGCAGCAAATGCCGTATATGATGCATATATTGAATATTCTAATGACGATGATGTATTGTTTGCTATCGATCATGACAATGCTGCTATGACTTTCAAGGCAACTCAGATGCCGGATAGCGATACAAAGGCTGTATTTAAAGTTGTCGTTAGATACTTGAATGTTAATGGTAACGTAGCGTCAAAGGATATTTATGTGAAGGTTACCAAGTCTTTAGTTGACGGAGTTGTTTATGAAAGAACTCATAAGATTGTTGCAGATGCTACAAAGAACTTCTTCTCTATTGATTTGAAGAGCATGACAGATAAGATGAGTGCTGAAAACCTAGCTGTATTCAACAGAAATGCATTGGTAAATAATACAACATTCACTGTAAAGGATGCTAAGGGCGATGTTGTTGCCGGGTTAAATGGTGCTAAAGCTGCTACCCTGGTCGCTAAGGGTATCACTCCTTCTTTCCTTGATAAGGATGGTAAAGCAGTAACAGACAAGATTGCTGCTGCTACTACTGTGAAATTCGCTATTGATAATGAAAAAGCTGCTTCTAATTTCAAAGTCAATACTCCGTATACTATTGAAGTAGTTTATGCAGGTGCTGATGCCAAATTAGCTGATGCTACTATTAAGTTGACTCTGACATTACCTGCTTTGAAGGATATGTTCGTTCATCAGGATGGTATTTGGGTTAATGATATCGCTAGTGCTTATATGGATGAAGCAGCTAATGAAGGTGGTTCTACTGCTGCAAACAAAGCTGCTATCTATACAATTAAGAATGCATTCAAGAACCTGGCAACAACTGTTGGTACTTCTACATTTGATGCTAACCTTGACAATGCAACCAAGATTGTTGGTGACTATACATCTTATGGCTTGGCAGAATTAAGCAATGTGACTTCTACTTCAGCGAAAGTAACTGATATTACTACATGGACTATTAGATTGAAAGATGATTTGAATACCGATGGTACAAAGGATTTAAATGATAACGGTACTCAGAAGGGTTACAAACAGAATCTGACTATAGTAATCAGTAATGTCAACTACTTAGGATACTGGTCTTATGGCGATGAAACTTATAGCTTCACATTGAAAGTTATGAGTCCGATTTTGGAGGGTAAAGTATACGCTGTAGGTAATGAGGTCGTTATTCCTTCTGCTTCTTTGGATGGATATACAATTAACGACAATCATATCAAGGCTCATACTTACAATACAGAAGTGGTTTACAGTATCTTCTCTGATACAGACAATGGTACTTGGAAGCGTAAAGAAATCAAAGCTGTAACATTTAAGTCTGGTAACGAAGAATTGTTCACAGTTCCGGTAAATGGTACTGAGTATAAAGCTGCAACTGGTACTCCGGGTAAGGATGATTACGTAGCAGCTAAGAACGGTTCTCTTACTATAACCAAGGTTTCTGGAACTAGCATTGATACTGAAGTTAAGACTAACATCAAAGTCACCGTAACTGATGCTTGGGGTTATGATCTTGATCAAGAAGTTCCCGTTAAGATTACGGTAAAGAAGGATTAATTTGATTATTTCTAAACTATAAAAATAAAGAGGTTGTGCCTGTTGGACACAACCTCTTTTTTCTATACAGATTTTACAGAATGTAAAAACCTTCTAATAAATACAAATCCAAAACTATTTACGAGGTTTAACAACCATCTTCAATGTAATAGTTACATCATGTCCATAGGAATCCTTACAATTAATAGTCAATGTAGAAGGAACATCTTGTTTCGGATTAGAGCCAATATCTGTTTTTATAGCTTCAAAGACATTTGCCTTAGTGAAATCAACTTTGAAGTAGTCTTCTTTACCAGTTGCATCAGAAGTCAACTTAGCACTTTCAATGCTCAGACTTGATCCATAAGCATCTTTAAGTGCTGTACTAAACAATTTATCTATAGCATTAGTACCCCAGATATGTGCAGTGGTAGGAGCGGCTGCATTATTGCCATAAGTCAAATTTGTTGAATAAGGCAAGTTAGCATTAGCAGCTAATCCTAAATTTTCGCGAGTAGCCCATGCCCAAGTATGTACTTCCGGTTTATAGAAGCAGCAGTAAACTGTATTAAATGTTGCAGCTTCTACTATAACATTTTCATATTCACCAGCACTATTTTTCTTTGAAGAAATCTTACCATAATTGTAAACAACCTTAGTTGCATGCTCTGTCTTATTATCAATATAAGATTTTACAACTTCAATGCTTTGAGCACCGTTTACTGTTACATCTTTATCTTTATCTCCATCTTTTACAGAAGAAGCAAATGTTACATTGTATTGGTCAGCTTGGCCCAACCCGAAATTAATCAAGTTTTCAATAGGCATTGCACCCTTAGAAGCTTGACTTGCAGCCCAATTATCAGCAATCATATAACAATTATAGATGCCGTCAATTACTTGTTTGTCTTTAATGGAGAAGCCTTGTGGTAAAGTGGTTGGAATTTCTTTAGTCATAGTAACATTTAACGTTGCTAATACAAATCCATCCTCATTTTTGATAGTCAATGTACCATTATATTCCTTACCGTCTTCATATTTCTTCCAGTCTACTCCAGTTGGTCTAGTATAAACTTTAACAACTTTGCTGAAATCAACTCTCTCCAAAGTAGCATTTAACATATAGTTTGTATCATAAATCTCATGTCCTTCTGAGTCTACAAAATATGCATGGAATACAGGTTGGTTATTATCAATCTTATCAGTAGTCCATGTGGCTTGATAAGGTGCGGATAATTTACTTAATGTAACAGCTTCTGCTTCTGATTTAGTCATATCTACAAGAGTTGCATCATTTGCAGATGGAGTTACTACCGTATTAACAGTTTCCCATGTAGCAGCTTCTTTACCTAATTTCACATAGAAAGCTTTACCATCAGGATCAACCAATGTACCATCATAGTTTACAGCATACACACGGAAACCAATGATATCATCAATGATATTATCTCCATTAATAGTAATTTCTGTAGAAGTACCTTCCACAACGGTATTTAATCCTGTATATTCATAAGAGTTCCAAGCATTGATTTCAGATGGAGCTGACTCTACAGCATTTTGGCTATCTAATGTAACATAAATAGCACGAATATTTTTAGGAGCTTCTACTTCATTATCTTTTGTTGACAATGAAATAGTCAATGCCTTACCTTGAACAGCTGGATAAACAGATTCTCTTTGACGATTATCACCTTGCTTAACGTTTGTATTTGATTTGTCTAAACCAATAACAGTAGTAGATACACCATTTTTCCATTCTAACTCTTTATATTCTACAGGAGTATTATTTTCAGAAGCAGAATAACGATTGTGTATTTTATTTACATTCTTTTCATTAACAAAGAAGTTCAATCCATTTTGTGGAGTATACGCCTGCCAATCCAGAGTTAAGTCATAAGATGAAATAACTTCTCTTGTTTCAGCGGTAGATAAGGTGTTATTTACCTGTACAGCAAAGAGAATAGCTTTAGTATCATTACCAACTTTGGTTTCTGTTACAGCAGAAAAAGCTTTTTCATCATAATTCTTTAAAGCAACT
This sequence comes from Phocaeicola dorei, assembly GCF_013009555.1. Taxonomy (NCBI): domain Bacteria; kingdom Pseudomonadati; phylum Bacteroidota; class Bacteroidia; order Bacteroidales; family Bacteroidaceae; genus Phocaeicola; species Phocaeicola dorei. Next base: position 92,088 of record NZ_CP046176.1, read on the forward strand.
GTAACTTCCCATAATCCATTATTTCCTGCCGCACGGCTTAATAACCCGTTATATTTCTCAACTTTCTGAACAGATAAGAATTCATTCAGATTCTGTCCTTGGCTATTAGTCAAAGAAATCATTTCTGGAGTCAAGACTGCATTAGTCGGAGACACACGTACTACAAACTTATCTCCTGTTTGAATTTGATTACCTTTGGTGAAGGTAATGGCATTTGTAATACCTTCACTAAATACATTTTCTTTTTCAATAGCAGTAGAAAAAGTCAGTCCATCGCCTGTAGGATTAGCAGAATACGAAGCCACCAGTTCTACACTAGTAACCATATCAGCAATCTTACCAACAATGTCTTCTACTTTCTTAGTAGCAGCATCAACTTTCTCTGCCATATCTTTTAATGCAGCATCTGTGGATTCTTCTACTTCCTTTTTTAATGTCGCAATTTCTGCTTGAACAGCTTTGATCGCTTCTGCCTTTGCATCTGCAACAGCCTTGTCTGCAGCGGCTTTTGCAGCAGCGGCAGCATCACCAGCAGCTTTTGCAGCAGTTTCAGCGGCAGTTGCCTTAGCAAGAGCATCGCTTGCATCTTTTGCGGCAGTAGTTAAAGCAGCCTGCAAAGTAGCGATCTGAGAAGTCATGTCCTCCTTAGTCGCCAGTTTGTTAATTTGTTCCTGCAAATTGTCTATGTCATCATCATAGTCTTTACAAGATACAAATGTTCCTGTCGAAGAAACCATCAAGGCTCCGAACAGGATTGCACTTAAAAATTTTTTGTTCATAATAGAAAAACTTTAAATTTATAAATTTAAAAACTCAAAATGTTTATTGTTATAAAAGGACTTAATTGCGTTGAATCATAAAAGGACTCCGACTCTGCGATATATATTGCAGGGGAGTCATGCCAACTACTTTTCTGAATGCCACATAGAACACGCTCTTGGAGGCAAACCCGCAACGGCTGAAAAGCTCGCTCACCGGGCAATCTTTACCGTCCAGCAGCTCCTTGGCGCGAGCCACCCTGTAGGAATTTATCAACCGCTTGAAGTTGCATCCGAAGTAGTTGTTCACCGCATTACTCAGGTAGGTCGTATTCGTGCCGGAAACGAAAGAATATGTATAATGCTGATAAACAATGATATAGCAAATTCAGTAGAAGAAATATATCTTATTGCAAAATAGATAGATTCTAAATACTTTTCAAAGTATCCTTTAAAGGATAGAATGCCAATATATATGGACAGAAATAGGCGATTATCATCCATTAATAGGAAATAGAAAAACTTGTCATAAGCAGAAAAAACAAATCCTTTATTTGCTTTGTTTGTCATTTACTAATATCTTTGTTTCATCATTCATTCTAGAACCGCAACAAAATATGAAATACCCTATTGGAATACAGAGTTTTGACCAAATCCGTGAAGATGGCTATGTATATGTGGATAAGACCGGCTTGATTTACAACTTGGTAACACAAGGCAAGACTTATTTCTTGAGCCGTCCACGCCGTTTTGGCAAAAGCCTGCTGGTAAGTACCCTTGCCTGTTATTTCCAGGGACGCAAAGATTTGTTTGCCGGACTGGAAATCGACGGATTGGAAAAGGACTGGTATGAGTATCCTATCTTCCGTATAGACTTTAATGGAGGACTGTATACACAACCCGGAATTCTGGAGGCTACCATTGAAGGCTATTTAGGGAACTGGGAAGATATTTATGGCAAGAATCCCAATTATACAACCATAGGAACCCGTTTCATTGAAATACTTCGCCGGGCTTATGAACAGACAGGGCGGCGTGCGGTGGTTCTGATTGATGAATATGACAAACCTATTTTGGATGTATTAGATACGGAAGCTTGTTTTTATGATGATTATGGAAAGCAAGTTCTGTTGGAGAACCATAACCGGGAAATATTGAAATCCTTTTATTCTACCTTTAAAGGAGCCGATCAATACTTGAGATTCGTATTGTTGACCGGAGTAACAAAGTTTTCCCAAGTAAGTGTTTTCAGTGGATTTAACCAGCCTAAGGATATCAGTATGGATGAACGGTACGAAGCCTTGTGCGGTATCACCCAGAATGAGCTGGAAGCATTTTTCGAAGAACCCACCATACAGTTGGCTGCTAAATATCAGTACACAGTGAAAGAAATGAAGGAACTTCTCAGACGGCAATATGACGGATATCATTTTGGAGAGAGGATGACCGACATTTACAATCCGTTCAGCATTCTTAATGCTTTTGACAGTATGGCAATTCGTGATTACTGGTTCTCTACAGGTACTCCCACCTATTTGGTTCGTCTGCTGCAACACAGCCGCGAGCAGATAAACGAACTTGCCGGACGTTATTATGTTCCCTCTTTGTTTGTGGATTATAAGGCTGATGTGGAACAGCCTCTACCCATGATTTATCAGAGCGGATATCTCACTATTAAAGAATATAATAGACGTATGGGAACTTATCTGCTCGATTTTCCCAATAATGAGGTGCGTAAAGGGTTCTTGTCCGTATTGGCAGCACATTATTTGAAACCCGGAGGTGGAGAGGTCAACAGTTGGATTATCGATGCTGTCACTTGCCTTGAGCAAGGGAACACCTCCGCTTTTTGTGATTCTCTGACCGCCTTTCTTGCAAGCATCCCGTATGACTCTCACACTTCCTTGAAGGAATTGGATATGACTGAGAAACATTTCCAATACACTTTTTATCTGATTCTCCGTTTGATAGGAGTTTATTGCCGTGCAATCCATTGTGAGAATCGCCAGAGCTTCGGACGAGTGGACTGCATATTGGAAATGGACGAATATGTTTACATTTTCGAATTCAAGATGGACGGAACAGCAGAGGAGGCTTTACAGCAAATAGCAGAGAAAGGCTATGCCCGATCTTATTTGACCGATAACCGTAAAATAGTCTGTATCGGGGTGAATTTTTCTTCCCTTACACGTACTGTAGAAGAATGGAAGGAGATAATTTACAGGTAAGATTTAGTCATAGTCAGCCTAAAGCGTTAAACAAAAGATTGCCTTCCACTATTTTTTATGGGAATATACCGGTAAGAATGTTCATGCTGTTGCCGGCATAACACATTTAATTTTCATCTTTTTATCATTTTATTTTTCTTTTTGCTAAGAATGAATTATTTTCGCAGCCGAACACAAGTTTAATTTCTTACCGACAATAAGCAGACATGCTTTAATCCTCGACCAATTCAACTTGTCCTCATTTTAATTTTAACGGATAAGCTGATGTTTTGTCCCTCACTATTATAAAATAAAAGAATGAAAAGATCATTGTATGTATCGCTATTGACGTTCATGTGCTTCTCTGCCTGCCAAGGTAGTGAGGAATTAGAGCAACTACAAGAAAAAGAGTACACGGTATCCATTATGGCAAGAATCGGGAAAACAGTTTCCGGAGCACGCTATTTGCAAGATAATGAAAATGCCATCGCTAGTTTTAGTAAAGCCGATGATATAGGTGTTTTTATGGACAATGACAGTGCTGTCCGCTGGATATTCGATGGAACTTCCTGGACTACAGAAAAGAGTGTCTTTTGGAAAGATAAAAACCAGGAACATACTTTTTACGCATATTATCCCCACTCCGGTTCCAAAGCCGAAAGTAAGGAAAATATAAAAATGCCTTCTCTCGACAGCCAGAACGGGACTTGGGAAAATATTGACCAATATGACTTTCTAGTAGCATCCAGGAAGCTTTCCTACGATACCGACCTTGGCAATGTGGCCTTTTCGGGCGATTATTCATTTAAGCACGTTTTGTCACTATTAAAGATAAACATAAAGGGTGAAGGAGATATGGCACAGGCCGTTATTGACAAAATCAGACTTGAAGGAAATGGGTTGATGACTCAAGGATACTACTCCTTTGAAACGAACAGCATCACCATCAGCGAAACTCCCAAGGAAACCTTCCAGATTACTCCGTCACACACCATGAACAATCAGGATGCTTCTTTTTATTTTATCCTGAACGGGGGCGAGAATGACGGAAACATTGATCCGAAAGCCGTGAAAAACCATTCTGTTAATCTCACCATTGAATATACCCGTAACAACAAATATTACATAACACGACGAGATGGCCTGTCTCCGGGCTTATTGTCCGGATGTATTCATAAATACAATATTGTAGTAAAAGACGGAAATGTAATTATAACGGGAGGAAGTATTTCGGGTTGGACTCCGGGAAATGAAGAAGAGGATATAGTTATAAATGGAGAAGAAATAAACCCACAAACAAATAATATGTTATGAATTATAGATTAACCGAATTAAAGGTGCTTCTGTTTCTATTGCTGCTGTCTGCTGTTTCTTGCCAACGCCCGATGTATGATGAAGAAGACGATGAAGACGGAGTCTCGCAAACAAATCTTCCTTTAAAGATATCTGCCAGGTCTAGCGGAGAATCCCAGATTAATTATCCGGCCTATATCTATGCGTTTGCAGAGGACGGCAGCTGTTCTGCCAGTCTGAAAATGACAGATAACGCCCAGATTGAAATGAAGTTACCTCCTGCCCGATATACTATTGTTGCAATAGCCGGTTTGGGAGAGGAATATATCGTTCCGAAAGATCCTAGCCTTGATGATGTAATTGTTATGAAAGAAAATAACAGAAGCTCACGCGCGCTAATGATGGGCACTTCAACTGTGACAATTGCCAATAAGAAAAATATATCTGTTTCTGTAACCCTCTATTATGCTGTATCTTTAGTCAATATCAGTTTGGAAGATATACCGGCAAACGTTAAAAAGGTGAGTTTGCAGATTTCGCCTTTATATTCTTCCCTGTCGTTTACAAGGGAGTATTCCGGCAAAGACAAGAGTACGGAAATTATTTGTGAGTCTGAGCCGGGTGGAATTTGGAGTGCAAAGCCTTTTTATATTTTTCCGGGGAGCGGCTCTCAGACCGTTTTTTCCATAACCTTGGAAGATAATAGTCAGACAAAGACGTTTGGATACACTTTCAAAGGAAAGCCGGAAGCGAACGTGCCATTGAATATCGGGGGGAGCTATTCGGGTGATGTCACGGTAGGGGGCAGTTTGATATCAGGTGAATGGAAGGCTCCGGTAGACATCAAATTCAATTTTGGCGGTGCTGATGAAGGTAATGGCGATAGTGAGCCGCCTCCCATTAATCCGGATCTTTCCGGGCTACCCGAAATTGGTAATATCTGGAACGGAGGAATTGTAGCTGGCATAGAGAATGCAAGTTCCACAGGGGCGGATATTTTGTTGATGAGTCTGGATGAGTGGAGTGGATTCGCTTCCGATGTGCGGAATATCATACAGGAGGAGGAAGCAGACGGATGGCATCTTCCGACTGAAGAGGAGGCAAAAGTATTGCATAAGACGTTCAGCGGATCATCACTGGATGAACTGAATGAAACCATAGAGGGATTAAGAAACGGAGACCCGTTATTGGATATTGAGAAACGGTATGTATATGATCATAACGGAAGCATATATGCATTCGGATTTAAAACCTCATCCAAATTTTTACAGGCGGGGAGTACGGTGAAATACAAAATACGTTTGGTATGCAGCGCTCATTATGATGCCGGATGACCCATTCATATACTAGAAAAGGGCATTCACACTTCTTGACAATATATGCTTGAGAGTGTGAATGCGTCTAATCGACTTCCATACCGGGAATCTCATTTCCATAGATAAATTCTCAATTAATTGAAAGTTAACATTCTACCACCCGGTATACATTTCCTTTGGTGGTATGTACCCGTTCGCCCAGCTGGGGCAGGATACGGCTCAGGCTGTAAGCGGTCATCCCTCTCATGATCGAAGGATGGGCTGCCTTCATACGTTCAAACAGCTGGGTGGCGGAGAGGCTAAGCACTTCCTGCGGATTGTCCTCTTCTGTAGCAAAGCGAAAGCAAAGGCGGAACACCTCTTCTTCGGGTACATGCTTGTAGAATAGGGCATTATGTTGCTGTATAGTCTGTTCCTCTTCTTTATTGAACCAGCTTCGTTCACCGGATAGAAGTTCTGTTTTAAGCTGGGCGTACAATTGCTTATGCTCTACGGACGTGGTGCAGTCTATGGCATGTTTCAGACTGACGCAAAGAAAGCGGCGTGAGCCGGTGCGGTCTACCAGCAAATCCTCCCGGTTGCTGGTGCCGATGAACGAGGCAATACGGGGAAGCGATGAAGCGCTGTGTTTGTAAGCCTTGCGGATATTCAGTGCGGAGGCTTGCATCAAGTTCTTCAGCAAAGGCATTTTGGATGCACCTAGTTTGTCGAATTCATCCAAGTTGATTAATCCGTAGGCGGCCAGCTTGGCTTCGGCGGATGCCGGGGAACTTAGGTCATAACTTTCCGTGTAGTAGGATTTCAGCGTATCGGGCATCAGCAGACGGCAGAACGTACTTTTCCCCAATCCCTGGCGGCTGCTCACCAGCAGGGGAGCCACACTGTTGGCGCGGTTGTTATCCGGATTGAGCTGCATCCATTGAGCGGAGAGTCCCAGCATCCAACGGTGGAAACCGTTCACCCATACCGGGTCGTCGGACACCCTGCGTGCCAACGCGGACACCCGGTCCGTGCCGTCCCATTCGGGAAGCTGCTCAAAATAGGCAGTAAAGGGATGGTATTCACTGATGCGGCGTGAACGCACAAAGCGTTGAATGTCCCTGTCCCAACAGTCTATGCCCGTTTCAATAGCCTCCAGACTTAGTGAGTTCATCCATCGTTCGTCCACTTTGGTGTAACGCAGATGAGTATCGGGAATGTTGTTTTCTACACTTGCCACTTCAGTTTCTTCAGTAAGCACATTGAACCGGAAGCGGTAGCGGGAGGTGAGGAAAGCGGTCACTTCCTGCATCAGGGTATGTGATTTCGCCTTCTTGCCAGTATCTTCTGGGGAGGTTGGTCCCGCTTTTTTCTGAACATCTTTTTTCAAGTGAGCGGAATCCTTCTCTGTTTTTTCAGTTGAGACTATCGGATGTATCCGAGAATCGTCCATACTCCCCGGCAGGTTATCCTTACCGTTTTCAGTGAGAAGAACCTGTGAGTCGGCTATCTCTCTTACTCCGTCTTCGTCCGACACGATGTAGTGGTAACTGCCCGTGGGAGCATTCCCGTCAGTGCGCGGAGTCCAGTTCAATGCCAGAACTACTTGGCCCTCGCGGATATCCAGCGCCAGACGCACGCCGGGTATAGTCCGGCAAAGCGGCATCAGCCCGTTGAGAGCGGATACGAGATCACGACGCGGTGTTCCGTCAATAGGAACAGGGCTTGACAGGAATTTGCTTCCGAAGAAGACTGTTTTGAGAGTAGCGAATACATTCATGAGTTACTTTTTTAAGTTTGGCAAACTACAAATATACAACATAAAAAGGCGTTTGTCAAGAGGGGGCGGAAATATGGCAGATCTTGGTGCAAAGTTCAATGAAACTTGGTACAAGATATGGTGAAACTTGATACAATATATACGTACAGGCCTACACATTACTAACGTTACGGTTCATACGTTACTAATGTTGAGGCTTGCACGTTACTAATGTTTATTGTTGAATAAGCCGACATGTTTTTAAAATATACCTTCAGGTTTTAAATATACATCTTCAGGTTTTTAAAAAACAACAATACGTTTAAAAAAAACGTCAGCATGTTCCGTGTACAAAGTTGCCGTGTTCTGCGTACAGGCCTATCATGTTCCGTGTGCCAGCCAAGCTTGTTCATCGCATTACTTCCTTGTTAAGCCGATATGCTTCCTTCTCCATTCATCCTGTCATTTTATTTAAGACATACAGACGATCAGCTGGTTAAGGTTGAAATTACTTCCTCTCACTCCCGTTTCAGCCGTATGTTTGTACCCTTTTACGGAAAGGTGTGAAAGAACGGTAGGAAAGGAGAATGAAAAGGCAATGACAGGATGTCCCTTCATAGCCGGAACGCCTATCGACAGGGTGTTTCGACGGTAGATGAAAGGAAGAAAGAAACAACTGGCTTTTATCGCTGAGCCATTCAAGATTAAGAGAATCTCAGAATCCCGACATGCTAATAAACAGATAATCATCAATGTTTTGAGCCTGATTTATGATCGGTATGAAAGATTTATATTTTTCAGACTATGTAACAATAATCCTCCCAGCCTTTCCATTCTCAGGATACATTGTTGCTTCATACAGATGAAAATGAGATTCCGGATAGCTTCTTCTTCCAGTTTATCAGGTCCGATAATTCTTTTCAGCTTTTTTTCAGATAAATTATATCACAATTCTTGCTGCTCCAAATAAACAAAAGTATATTTGCAAAAATAACCATGGTTATTATAACCGTTATTATTTTTATAAACATCTAAATGTTAACAATATATGAATTTCTTTGGCAGAGAAAAAGAATTAGAAATTCTCAGAAGAGAGGAAGAATTGTCCGCATCATCGGCACGGTTCACCATAGTCATGGGCAGACGCCGCATCGGCAAAACCAGTCTGATAAGACGGAATTTTCAAGGTAGGCAATGCCTTTATATATTGGCGAAAAACGAGGCGGAAGCTACCTTCTGCAGTTCTATACAAAGACAGATACAGAGAGAACTTGGTATATCCGTTTATGGCTCGGTACGTTCTATGCGTGATATTTTTGATATTCTTTTTTCGTATGCCACTCAGAACCAGCTGAATCTAGTGATAGATGAAGTACAGGAGTTCTTTTATGTACGCAAGAGTATTTTTGCCGACATGCAAGAATTATGGGATAAATACAAGTCGGATATGAAAATAAACTTCATTACTTGCGGCTCCATTTATTCACTGATGAAAGAACTGTTTGAGGATAAAAAATCGGCCATGTATGGACGGATGACCAAGCGTCTGGACTTGCAGCCGTTCAGCATAGCAACACAGAAACAGATTCTAAGGCATTATCATCCTGCTTATACTCCGGCGGATTTACTTTGTCTTTATATGCTGACCGGTGGGGTGGCAAAATATATAGAAACATTGATGGACGAAGGTGCTTTCAAGAAAGAACGAATGCTTACTTGCTTTACCAATGAATACATGCCTTTTCTTACAGAAGGGAATGATTTGATCAATATGGAATTTAGAAAAGAGGGAGCCGTTTATTATTCTATCTTGAGCCTGATAGCTGACGGGAAAAATACATCCGGTGAGATCGACTCAGTTTTAGGTATCACCACAAGTGCCTATCTGCGCAACCTTGAAATCAATTATACCCTTTTGAAGAAGATGCGTCCCATCTTTGCGTCTGAACGGAGCAAGGGAGTTAAGTACAAGCTGAATGACAATTTTCTGCAGTTCTGGTTCCGCTTTATCTATCCTAACCTTGATTTGGTGGAGAATCACCGGTCGGATTTATTATTGGATATTGTAAAGAAAGGATATGATGTTTATTCCGGTTTGGTATTGGAGCGATATTTCCAACAAAAGTTATGGGAAGAGGAGCGTTTCACGATTATAGGAAACTGGTGGGATTCAAAAGGAGAAAATGAAATTGATATCGTAGCTGTAAACCGTATTGACCGTACAGCCCGGATAGCAGAGGTAAAGATTAACCGGAATAAAATATCTATGCCGGTCTTGAAAGAAAAATCCCAAAAACTTATAGGCGAGTTAAAAAGATATCAGATAGAATATACAGGCTACTCATTGGAGGATATGTAAGATACGGAATAAAGGCATTCACACCCCTATTTTATGGTACGCCTATCAGCTGGGAGATACACAATGGATTACAACATGACACGTTTGGAATTGTATATCAGTTCCATCGCTTTTTTCAGGAACCTTCCGGAATAAGAAATCTTACCCTGGGGAAGCTTCATGCCGCTTTCCCTTTATAACGACAGGTACAGTTCACCAATGGGCATTTGTTACTGAAATTCCTCATTGACCGGCTTTTTAATAACCCAAACCTAATTGCCACAAGGGTATGACATTCATTTATCCGGCTTCTTCAATGTACAGGCTATAATCTTCAATATTATTACGGCTGGCGCTCAATATGGCGGCAATTTCAGATTCCAAAGTATGGTTGATAATCTGTTGCAATCGCACATCGAAATCATCTTCCAAAACGAAAGGATAATAACCTCTCTTTAAATAATTAGTAAAATATACCAAGGGGCGGAAATCTTTCGGCAATTCGACTTTGTGTTGCAGGATATCTGATAAAGAATAAGTATTGATGGAAATACGGTGAAACAGTTGGAGATATCCCTGAAAGAGAGGCTCTGCATTTGATACATAACGGTACGGCGGCTTAAATCGGCCCCCCTTTTATCTGCACACTCTTGCTGTACATATATTTGCTTATTTTGCACTATTAAGGTGCATTTTGAAATAATAGAAAACCTTTCCTATCTTCAATAAATGTAATTATTCGTGCAAACTGTCCTCCGTTGATAATATATAAAAATTTATTTAGACCTTCTATAGATAACCAATAGACAGAGTAGTTTTTTATTTGGTAGTTACATTGTTGATTTATAGTGATATAAGTATTCTTTTGTTTTCGGCACGAATACGACCTACCTGAGTAATGCGGTGAACAACTACTTCGGATGCAACTTCAAGCAGCTTCTTAATAAATATCGTGTTGAGTATGCAAAGTCCTTATTACTAGAGGGTACGTATTCAACCAGTTCTCTTTTTAGGAAGTGTGGGTTTGCATCCCAAAGCGTTTTTTATGCCGCATTTCATAAAGTGGTCGGCGCATCTCCCTTGCAGTTTCTATATAAAGCACCATCCAAACGCGGAAAAAGATTTAAAGTCCTTTTATAACAATAACATTTTGAGTTTTTAAATTTATAAATTTAAAGTTTTTCTATTATGAACAAAAAATTTTTAAGTGCAATCCTGTTCGGAGTCCTTATGGTCACTTCAACAGGAACATTTGTATCTTGTAAGGATTACGATGACGACATCGACCGCTTGGATCAAGAAATATCCAATGTGAAAGATGCAATCAAGGCCCTTGAAGACAAAGTAGGCTCAGGCAAATATGTCGAAAGCTGTACTCCGTTCACTGATGGTAATGGTGGTTATGAAATCAAATTCAGTGATGGAGAGACCATTAAATTATACAATGGTGCAAAAGGAGAACAAGGTGAACCAGGCAAACCAGGTACTCCGGGTACTTCTGCTGATGATTATGTAGTATCAGTAGAAGAAGGTGAGTCAGCTTATGAATTAGTTATTACTTACGCTAATGGCACTAAAAAGACTATCAGTATGCCTAAAGCTACTTCTGTAGTTAGCGGAGTTAAGTTTATCCCTACTTTCCTTTCTGAAGGTGAAGCTGCCAGAATCCATTTCCCTACCATCGTTACTGATAGTGTGGCAGGTAAAACAGAGATTGCAGGTGCAGATTGGAGTGAAAGTAACTTTAATACATTTAAAATCGTTTACTCAGGTAAGGCAGACGTGAAGTATCAGGTAAATCCTAACAGCGTATCATTCAAGGATATGGAAGTGGTAGGATTTGTTCGTGATACTGCTGAAATATGGAACTACAATACAAATAACAAGAATTGGGAATTGTTCAATGCCGGACAAAAGCTATACACTGATGGAAAAATCACCGTTGATTCTTATAAAGAAGGACATGGTATGTTAAACTTCCGTGTAAAGGATTGGGCTTTTGCTGAGCAATCTAATCTGGACGAAAGAACAGTATATTCATTGAGAATTAAGAACAATGACCAAATCGTTCATTCTGATTTTGTTCCCGCCAAGCATGAAGTAATTTTGCAGAAGAACGTACATTTGGTTAAAGTCGCTGATGCATTTGACCAAACTAACGCTCCTGCTCAGATTAAAAATGCAATTGCTCCTAACAAGGTAAATTATAGAGAATTCATCGAAGATGAATATTATCTTAACACCTTGAATCCGACTGGTACTGAAGAGGCTAAATTAAAAGCTTATCAAGCAGATAAAGCCAAGTTCGAAGCCAATGCTGAAAACCAGTTATATAAGGGAGATACTGAATCTAAAGATGATGCAAACCGTATTGTTGTAGAACTGAATTACACGGGCGATGGACATTCAAAAGATTTAAGAGATATCGTAACTTCTTTCTTTGATAACCGTAGTGGAAAAGCCAAAGATGCTCAGTATCCTTTGATGGATAATGGTTTTGATGACTATTCATTGGTGTTTGAACCGGTTGACTTCTACTATGATGGTGTTAACCAGACTAAACGTTACTTGGAAGTTACCAAAGATGGTGTTGCTACAGTAAAACAAACTCCGGACCCGATTTGGGGTGCAGAAACTGATGCCAGTCACACAGCTGCTATAGACAGAACTCCTATTGTTCGTGTGAAACTGGTAGCACCGGGTGAAGACAATGGTAATGTAGTTAAAACAGCAATCATCAAGATTCACATTGTACGCAAGACAGTTGTTCCTGAAATTAATGTTACAGAAACAAAAGATGTCACTCTGAAACATATCAATCAAGTTCTTGATATGGATATGGATAAGATATTCAACCATAAAGATGTACAGTTGAGCAAAGACGAATTCCGTAAGACTTATGAGTTTGTTCCTGAATTTGCGACAGCAGACGAGGCTAAACAACACGCTGTATATGCATGGGACGGAAAAGATAATAAAGACTATTCATTAGATCCGAATTTTGTTCCTGAAGAATATAATCAGCTGTTCGTTACAGTGAAGAATACAGCATTCTCTCGTCATGACGATCACGACGTTTACACTGTTAAGGGTACATACAAGCCAAATGCTGATCATAAGGGATTACCTGACATCCATGTTACTTATACTATCAATGTGAAGTATCCGAATGTGGTTGCTCCTGAAAAGACCAAGTTGAACTGGGTAGATGATTCTTACTTCATTGCTCACGGTAGATATGATAACTTTGATGCTCCTAAAACTTATGAAATGGTTGCAGCATTGAATGACGAATTCGATTTGATCAACTATAATCCTTATAAGGGTCAGACTCATGATAAGGATTGGGCTAGAGCTACCTTGTCATTCGAATTGGTTGACCAGCATAATAATGCATCTAAGATAGCTGACGGTCACAATTCCGGTATTCGTTTGTATCAAGGTAAAGACAATAAGTGGTATATCGCCTTGGAAGCAACAGACGCAGGACGTGCTTGGATCAATGCTGCTGACGCTAAAGATTTGAAGAAGATCAAAATGCGTGCTGTAGTAAGCTTCAACGAAGATGTTGACGGATTGTATGGTACTTGCAACAAGGAAGCCAATGCTCATAACAAGTATGCTAAAGAAGATTACAATAACTTCTCTTGCGATACTATCAATATGGTAAACAATACTCCTTGGGCTAAAGATCATACTACTAATTATACTGGTGCTGCTGCTCCTGAAAATGGACGTTCTACAGTGGTTATCGATGAATTTGAAGTTGCATTTGTAACTCCGATGGTATTCCACGCTTACGAAGCAGGTCCTTTGTATGACAAGTACCAAGAAGCTGAAAATACAGTATCATTGAAGGATGCATTCTTCTTGTCAGATTATCTGTGGTCTGAAGGTGCTCAGGCACAATTCAATAACAACCATGTTATCTATGACCACAAAGATATGGCTGAGAATAATACTTTGGTTCAAACTGGTAATAATGCAGGCTGGTCACAAAAACTGGTAGTTACCAACAACGTATTCGATGTCAATACAACAGTTAACTTCCAGGTTTCTAAGGCATACTTTGCTGATGGAAGTGAATTGGATGCTGAAAACATGAATAAGATCAAGCTTGATAATACTAAGCAGACTATCACATGGATTAACAATGGTGAAGATATTGCCCAACCGTTTACTATTGATGTAGAAGTTTGTGTAAATCACAAGTGGGGCGGTATCTGCGAGCATACTTGGAAGGGAGATCTCGGACATTCTGTCGGAACTATCCAAATTCAGGTTAAAAAGCACAATGATAAGTAATTAATACGCTCATTGTTTATTTAAAAAGAGGGGGGCAAAATGTTCCCCTCTTTTAGTCTTTACAATCGTTTATCCAATTATATTGTGTATGAAGTATATATATGCTGTCTGTTTTCTGTTATTAGTATGTAGCTGTCATAAAGAGAATGACACCCCTGTTGTTTTACCTGCACGGACACTATTGGTTTATCTGGGAGGAGATAATAATCTTGATGCGGAAACCTATGACAAACTTGTTCAAATTAAAAATGGATGGCAAGACGGAACAGATGGAAAAATAATAGTGTATCAGGATACACCATTTAAGGACTCTCCACGATTGATGGAAATTGATGGAAAAAGTGAGAAAGGCTATATTACCATACATACCTATGACCAAGAAAACTCAGCCTCCCCCCAAGTACTTAAACGAGTTATAAACGACGTAACTCGGCTTTATCCTGCTAAAAGCTACGGTTTAATCGTGTTTTCCCATGGCAGTGGCTGGCTTCCTCCACATACATTGGTTAATGGCTCGCGGTCTATCATCATCGATAATGATAATGAAATGGAAATAACAGATTTTGCTATGGCCCTCCCGGACCATTTATTTGAATTCATAATCTTTGAAGCATGTAATATGGCAGGTATTGAGGTGGCTTATGAATTAAGAAATAAAGCAGCATATATCATGGCTTCCTCTGCCCCAGTAGTATCTCCGGGATTCACTCCTATCTATGCCGGCAGTATTTCCTGTCTGCTTGAAGAAGCTGCTGATTTGCAAAGATTTGCAGAAAATTATTTTCATTATTGGAATTTGATGGAAGGCGATAAACGTTCTGCTACCATTAGCATAATAAAAACTGCCGGATTATCAAATTTAGCGAATTTGATACGACAGATCAATACAGAAATATCTGGTTCTTTCCTCCCGGTCGGTAACCTTCAAAATTATGATGGAGTTTTAAAAGCCCCATTCTATTTTTTTGATTTCGCTCAATGTTATCAATCATTATCAGATGAAAACACATACAATGCACTTCAAGAGTGTATCAGCCAATGTGTGGTTTACAAAAGAAATACTCCATTTTATGCTACGGAAGAAGGAACATTCCCTATCACAGCATTTTCAGGTATGACCACTTTTATCATGCAGAGAGAACTTAATGACTTAAATGAGGAATATACAAAACTACAATGGTATAAAGATACTAATACACATTAGAGAATATGTAGGATAACTTTCTATGGAATGACATTTGGGGAGAAATCTTTTATCAGTTCAAAGAGATAAGACATATATAAAGATCTACTACTTTTTTACATCAATAGAATACAATTTAATTATTATAATATACAGAAAATTATTAGCTCAAAGGAATAGAATTAACAGAAGAAATTATTACTAAACATTGATGTTACTATTCAAAGAAATAAATAACTAAGATAGTTATTCTATAAGTTAAAAGGGGCTGTCTCTGAAAAACAGCCCCTTTATATTATATACCAATTTTAATATTATTCGAATGCAATTGTAGCGGTTGTCACAATGCCTGCGAAGTCAGTGAATGTTAGAACTAAAGTACCCTTATCACCGATTTGGGCATTTACCAATTTAATACCTTCGCTATCTGAAACGGCAGTAACATTATTCAAGCCGTCTACGCCATAAGCTACTTTAACTTTGTCTGCAGCAGTAGAATTAGATTCTTGAACAGTTACACCTTCGATTGCAGGAATGCTATTGCATACAGCAGATTCTCCCTTACCATACTGTAATGCCAAA
This sequence comes from Phocaeicola dorei, assembly GCF_013009555.1. Taxonomy (NCBI): domain Bacteria; kingdom Pseudomonadati; phylum Bacteroidota; class Bacteroidia; order Bacteroidales; family Bacteroidaceae; genus Phocaeicola; species Phocaeicola dorei. The sequence continues at coordinate 107,808 of NZ_CP046176.1, forward strand.
CCATTCTTCTTATTATTAGCAGTAGTAAGTTTAGCGATAGTAAAGTCCGCACCAACCTTAGCAGTTGCACCAGCTACATTATTAGTATAGTAAACCAACTTAGCACCTTCAAAGATAGACATGATCTTAGTAGTGAACTTAGAAGACTTAACAGTCAAGTCATTTACACCTCCAAATGTATAAGAAGCTACAACACCCAATTCATTAACTTTCAAAGTCTTATTAGTATTTTGGATATTCTGTAGAGTTACAGAAGCACTTGATTGGTTTGCTATAACATCCTTATTATCCACTTTGTCAATTGCCAACTTGATATCATTTACAGCAGCCTTTGTATTGGGAAGGAATGCTCTTGTGAAGTTTACCACAGGTGTATTAGCAACTGAAGCTGTCAAACGGGCAACAAACTTACCATCTTCCCAAGCAGTTGTGTTCTTGAACAGTTTATCCCAAGCAGGCAGAGCAACTGTTACAGGAATTGTAACTGTCTTGATTGTGCTAACGGCAGTACCTGATTTTTGATCCTTGATTGTCAAAGTCAAATTATAGTTACCTGGCTTAGCCTTAGCATTAACATTACCATTTACGGCAATCTTCATCCAACGGATATTGCGAGCATCTGAGTTAGCTAATACTACTTCACCATTATTTGCTGATCCATCTACAAATTTATCAGCAGGTTTACCATCCTTATCAGTATAGAATGTTACATTAGTAGAAGTCAAGTCATTTGCCAAGAAATTAACTTGATCTTTAACATTTTCAACAGTAATCTGAGTTAACTTATTAATTTCTTCAGCATTAGCAGCAGACAAGCTAGAGAAGGCATCCTTCAAATCTACAACAATAGCATTTAAATCTCCGCTGTCATCCAAACCTAATTCATAAGTAGTAGCAGCGATAGTTTGAGTATCATCAGATTTGACACCACCAATCTTCAATGTTATGTTTTTGGTTGTTTCCTTTCCGTCAACACTCATGATATGGACAGTAGCAATCACTTCTTCTGCTTTTGCAGATTCTTTAATAGACAGATTCATACCATTAGCAGAAACGCCTAACTTTTCAGCTTTTGCTGTCTGAGTACCTTCAAAAGCAATGTAACCATCATAGAACTTAGAATCTGAGCAAACTAATGATGAAGAGCCAACAGGTACTTCAATATTACTGTTGTTGTCCAGTGCTTTGTTATGATTGTTTCCTATTGATTTCAGGTTAGTTGTACTCAAAGTAATACCATTTCCAACTGTTGTAGCATTTGTAATGGCATTATCTTTAGCCACTTTTACAGCAATTGTATAATCGGTATAAACTTTACCATTAATACGTAAAGCGTACAATTTTGCATTATAGGTGGAATTATCCCATGCACCAAATACTTTTGTAATATTATCTTTAGTAACATCACTCTTCAAAGTGATAGCTAAATTCCATTTACCATTAGTTGCAGCAGCTCTAGGAGCGGTTGCAGCACCATCAGTACTATTCGGAGTGGCAACGATATTAACGGGAGCGATATCACCTTTTGTGTCAATTAATTCAAGTGTCATGCCTGATAAATCCACACTGGCAGGAGTAACAGATAATAATCCTTCAGCAGGTGCTATTTGTCCAATCATCAACTGGTTGGCTGCAATATTTCCTTTGGGTCCTTTCCAATCAATCTTTCCATTGCTCTTATAGCCCCAATCAAGCCCAGTTGCAGAAGAGGTGGTGGTAACAGCTCCGAATGTTAGATCGCCAATCATGATTTCTGTAATTGTAGAAGAGGCAGTCGGTAATTTGATAACCTTTTCACCATCAGCACTATATACTGTCAATGTATAGCCTGTAGCTTCAGTTCCAGTAACAGTAATACCAGATACAGGGATATTTGTATTTTCATATTCACCCTTTTCATTCAAAGTGTACCAATATCCACCTTCTGCTTTGACAGGAGCTTTTGCAGCATCTTTGGCAGGGAAAATACCTGTACCTTTACCATCAATCTTCAATTCACCAGTCTTTTCATCAACAGTAACTTGCTGAGCATCTTTACCCGGAGTTCCAGGAGCACCAGCTTCACCATCTTTTACATCCAAAGTAACGGTTACAGTACTTCCTTTAGAGAAAGTAAAAGTCATTCCTTTGCCATCAGCAGTCTTGGTGATACCTGTTACATAATCACCATTCTCTACTTTTGTCTGCAAAGCTGCCAGCTGAGATTTCAAATCGGTCAACGTAGCGTTGATCTCATCGATTTCGTCATCATAGTCTTTACAAGATACAAACGTTCCTGTTGAAGAAACCATCAAGGCTCCGAACAGGATTGCACTTAAAAATTTTTTGTTCATAATAGAAAAACTTTAAATTTATAAATTTAAAAACTCAAAATGTTTATTGTTATAAAAGGACTTAATTGCGTTGAATCATAAAAGGACTCCGACTCTGCGATATATATTGCAGGGGAGTCATGCCAACTACTTTTCTGAATGCCACATAGAACACGCTCTTGGAGGCAAACCCGCAACGGCTGAAAAGCTCGCTCACAGGGCAATCTTTACCGTCCAGCAACTCTTTCGCGCGAGCCACTCTGTAAGAATTTATCAACCGCTTGAAGTTGCATCCGAAGTAGTTGTTCACCGCATTACTCAGGTAGGTCGTATTCGTGCCGGATACTATACAGTAATACTAATTGTTTGAATACCAGTTGTATGTGTGACAACTTTAATGATGTAAGGGCCATTTCAGGTTCTTTTTTATTTATAATTGACAATAATATCCGGTAAACTATCTACTGCTTTTTGTTTGAGTTCATCTATGATATGAACATATTTTTCAGTGTGCCGGGTAGTAGAATGTCCTGCAAGACTGGCGGCTGTTTTGATATTAGCTCCATTTGCCATAATGTTGGTGATAAATGAGTGTCGGGCACAGTGGAAGGTAATGTGTTTGTGTATATTAGCTCTTTTTACCCATTTGTTTAAAATCCTTAGTGTGTAAGAATAGGAGGGGAGCCCGAATACCAAGTCCTCATTAATGCCTTTATGCCTTTGTAGGAGTTTGATGGCAGTGTGGTTTAAGTTTAGATGCAAGATTGCGTTTTTGGAGTGTGACTGTACTTTCTGTTGCAGAATAGTAAGGCGGTTTGATGAGAAATCTATGTCTTTATATTGCAGTTGATGTACATCACACCAGCGCAGCCCGCAATAGCAAGAAAACAAGAATGCCCTTTTTACTTCGTTGTTGGGGCATGGAGTGATAGCAAGTTTCTGAATCTCTTTTAAACTGAGGATTGCTTTGGTTACTTCATCAAACTGCATCAGGCGGATACCATCTGTAGGATTAGATGTCATTAACTTTTTTTCTATACATTTATTAATGCACATTCTGAACTTCTTGAAATATCCGATGGGAGTGTTGCCTCGGAGATGATCCCTGAGATACTCAAGAAAGTTTATACAAAAATCTTTTGTGAGAAGGTTTACAGGTAAGCTTTTCTTTCTTGTAAACAGTCGCAGATGGGTGATACATGCCCTAACCATTTTCTTGTCCTTTTTGTGATAGGTATCCAGGAATTGTCCTATCAGAATATAGAAATCGGGAACATTGCTTTTATCTGTTGGAAGTATATCATTGAATGTATTTTCTATATCGTTCAGATGATATTCAACGGATAAGAATTCTAGTTCCTTTTTTGCTCTTATCTGCCTGGCAATTAGTATCTTGTTTTTGTTCTCCGCTCTTCGCTCTGCACTGGTAGGAGCATCCAGAATGATACCCAAATACTCTTTGCGGCGTTTTCCGTTATAACTGTAATTTAAATAAAGCGAAACTCTTCCTTTGTTCAATTGTTTCTTTCCTAATGTAATTCCCATAATGAATAATAATTAATACAATAATAATGTTGAAAAGAAGGACCATAGAGGGACTGAAAATGAATTCCTCCATCTTTCTTTCTATAATAATAATATCTTTTGTACCTTTGTGTCATAAACAAAAAAATGGAAGAAAATTTTGATATACGCGAGCAACAGCTCACAACTAAAGAACGCGATTTTGAGAATGCCTTACGTCCGTTGAATTTTGAAGATTTTAGTGGGCAGGATAAGGTGGTAGATAATCTGCGCATCTTTGTCAAGGCGGCGCGTCTGCGGGCCGAGGCGTTAGACCATGTTCTTTTGCACGGACCTCCTGGCTTGGGCAAGACGACCTTAAGTAATATCATTGCCAATGAACTGGGAGTAGGTTTTAAAGTAACCTCAGGACCGGTGCTGGATAAACCGGGGGATTTGGCGGGAGTACTGACCAGCTTGGAACCCAATGATGTGCTTTTTATTGATGAAATACATCGGTTGAGCCCTGTGGTAGAAGAATATCTGTATTCTGCCATGGAGGATTATCGTATTGATATAATGATAGACAAGGGACCTTCGGCGCGTAGTATCCAGTTGGAGCTGAGTCCGTTTACTTTGGTTGGAGCCACTACTAGGAGTGGGTTGCTGACTGCGCCTTTGCGTGCCCGTTTTGGAATTAATCTTCATTTGGAGTATTATGACGATGATGTATTGACAAGCATTATCCGTCGCTCTGCTAATATATTGAATGTGCCTTGTGACATGAAAGCAGCGGGTGAGATTGCTTCGCGCAGCCGTGGAACGCCCCGTATTGCAAATGCGTTGTTGAGGCGTGTCCGTGATTTTGCCCAGGTGAAAGGTTCCGGAAGGATTGATGTGGAAATTGCCCGGTTTGCTTTAGAAGCCTTGAACATTGACAGATATGGACTGGATGAGATAGATAACAAGATTTTATGTACTATTATAGATAAGTTTAAGGGAGGTCCTGTGGGGCTGACTACTATTGCAACCGCTTTGGGTGAAGACGCCGGAACAATAGAGGAGGTTTATGAACCTTTTTTGATTAAAGAAGGTTTCTTAAAACGTACTCCGCGTGGACGTGAGGTCACGGAACTGGCCTATATACACTTGGGACGGAGCATTTATAATAGTCAGAAGACATTATTTGATGATTAGAAGATGGCAGGATTAAAAGCATTAGCCAAGGAAACAGCCATATATGGGATGAGTAGCATCATCGGGCGGTTCCTGAATTATTTGTTAGTACCGATATATACCAACGCTTTGCCTGTGGAATCGGGGGGCTATGGTGTCATTACCAATATGTATGCTATAACTGCCTTGTTGATGGTGCTTTTAACATATGGTATGGAAACCGGCTTTTTCCGATTTGCCAATAAGGGGGTGGATGATCCGATGCGTGTCTATTCCACTACTTTGCTTTCGGTGGGGGCGACTGCGGTCTTGTTTTTAATTGTTTGTCTTTCTTTTCTGTATCCCATAGCAGGTTTCTTGGGATATGGAGAGCATCCGTGGTATATGGGGATGATGCTGATTGTAGTTGCAATGGACGCTTTCCAAGCTATTCCTTTCGCTTATTTGCGGTATAAGAAACGCCCTGTTAAGTTTGCTGCATTGAAATTGTTGTTCATTTTTGCCAGCATTGTCTTGAATATCGCTTATTTTGTAGGTATGAAGGGAGAGAATGTCGGAGTGGCTTTTGCTATAAATTTGGCTTGTACTTCTTTGGTGATGCTATGTATGTGGAAAGAATTGGTGGGCTTCAGATATGTGCTAGACAGGGAGTTGTTGCGGCGTATGCTGCATTATTCTTTCCCGATTCTGATTCTGGGTATTGCCGGAATCTTAAATCAGGTAGCTGATAAAATTATTTTTCCGTTTGTTTATCCTGATAAGGCGGAGGCGACTATCCAGTTGGGTATTTATGGAGCAGCCAGTAAGATAGCTATGATCATGGCCATGCTGACACAGGCTTTCCGGTTTGCATACGAGCCGTTTGTTTTTAGTAAGAGTAAAGAAAAGGATAGTCGGGAAATGTATGCCAAAGCGATGAAGTTTTTCATTATCTTCACTTTGCTGGCTTTTTTGGCTGTTATGTTTTACCTTGATATACTGCGTTATATTTTAGGACGTGATTACTGGGTAGGGCTTAAGGTTGTACCTATTGTCATGGCTGCCGAGATGTTTATGGGTATTTATTTCAATCTTTCTTTTTGGTATAAACTGATTGATGAAACAAAATGGGGAGCTTATTTTTCACTGGTGGGATGCAGTATCATTATTCTGATAAATATTTTCCTTATTCCGGTATTTGGCTATATGGCGTGTGCTTGGGCGGGTTTTGCCGGATATGGAGTAGCTATGCTTCTCTCTTATTTTGTAGGGCAGAAAAAATATCCTATTAATTATGATTTGAAAGCAATAGGTAACTATGTGGTGTTAGCGCTGGTACTTTACATTGTTTCAGTTTATCTTCCTATTCAAAATATATTCTTGTTGTTGGGTGTTCGTACATTACTGTTGTTATTGTTTGTGGCATATATTGTGAAAACGGATTTCCCCTTACAGCAAATACCTGTTATAAACCGATACATAAAGAAATAGCAATGAGTGACCTGAAGAATAATTTAAAGAATGTGCCCTATATAAAGCAGTTCTTTAGTGAATATCTTGATTTGCGCAAGGATAAGGACAATGAAGCCTTGATTGTAGAAAGTATTCGTAATGGTGTTGAGTTCAAAGGAACTAATTTGTGGATTCTTATTTTCGCAATTTTTATAGCTTCATTGGGCTTGAACGTGAATTCTACGGCAGTTATTATTGGTGCCATGCTGATATCTCCGCTGATGGGACCGATAATGGGAGTAGGGTTAGCTATTGGACAGAATGATTTTGAATTGTTGAAGCGTTCTCTAAAAAGTTATTTGGTGGCAACTGTATTTAGTGTGATTACAGCTACCCTTTATTTTTCGCTGACTCCGTTGGATGAAGTACAATCGGAGTTGCTGGCACGTACTTCTCCTACCATATATGATGTGCTTATAGCTTTGTGCGGTGGTTTAGCCGGTATAATCGCTTTGTCTACAAAGGAGAAAGGGAATGTAATTCCAGGGGTTGCTATTGCTACGGCTTTGATGCCGCCTTTGTGTACTGCTGGATTCGGGCTTGCTACCGGAAATTTACTTTATTTTTTAGGTGCATTCTATTTGTATTTTATTAATTCAGTATTTATCAGTTTGGCTACTTTTATCGGGGTACGTGTCATGCATTTCCAACGTAAGGAATTTGTGGATAAGGAGCGCGAAAAATTAGTCAAAAAATATATCATTGTTATTACTTTAGCCACCATGTGTCCTGCTATTTATTTGACTTATGGTATTGTGAAAAGCACTATTTATGAGGCCTCTGCCAATAATTTTATTAATGAAGAATTGGATTTTAATAATACTCAAGTAATAGACCGGAAGATTTCTTTTGAGAAGAAGGAAATACGTGTTGTGCTAATAGGCAATGAGGTCCCGGAAACAGAAATAGCAACCGCAAGGGATAATTTGAAACATTTTAATTTGGCAGGTACTAAACTAGTTATTCTTCAAGGAATGAATAATGATGCGATGGATATTGGTAGTATAAAGGCCCAAGTGATGGAGGATTTCTATAAGAATAGTGAAAAGCGTTTACTGGAGCAGCAGGAGAGAATTAAGTCTTTGGAAAACGAGCTTAAAGTATATGCTGCATATAATACTGTAGATAAAAAAATAATTCCTGAACTTAAAGTACTTTATCCTACAGTAGAAGCCATAGCTATGGCAAAGACTGTGGAATTACAGGTGGACTCAACTAAAACGGATACATTGACAATAGTCTTGATGAAATTCAGTAAAAGACCCATTGAGAAAGAACAAGAAAAAATATCCGAATGGTTGAAAGCACGTGTCGGAGCAAAAAAACTTAAATTAATTGTAGAATAAAACCATGAAAAAACTACTGTTGCTGCTAGTCTTCCTACCTTTATATATATGGGGTAGTGAAGGAATGTGGCTTCCTTGTTGTCTTAGCAAACAAACTCAACAAGTGATGAAAGAAATGGGGTTGGAACTTTCATCTGAACAATTGTATAATCCTGGTGGAAAAGCATTGGCTAATGCTGTTGTTAGTTTTGGAGGTTTTTGTTCGGGTGTTGTTGTATCTCCGGATGGTTTGGTTTTTACTAACCACCATTGTGGGTATGATGCCATTCAGCAGCATAGTTCTGTGGAGCATGATTATTTGCGAGATGGTTTTGTAGCCGATTCCTTAAGTAAGGAGCTTCCTAATCCGGATTTATTTGTCAGTTTTCTGATACGCACAGAGGATGTGACGGAGCGTGTGTTGCAAGCTATTCCAGTCGGAACAAAGGAAAATGACCGTGCACTGATTGTAGATTCTATTTCCACATTGATTGCTCAGGAAGCTGTGGCGAATGATACGTTGCTGCGTGCTGAGATAACTCCTTTTTATGGTGGCAATGAGTTTTATCTATCTGTGTATAAGGATTATTATGATGTTCGTTTGGTATTTGCTCCTCCCTCTTCTGTAGGCAAGTTTGGCGGAGATACAGATAATTGGGTATGGCCCCGCCATACCGGGGATTTCTCTGTCTTCCGTATTTATGCTGATCAGAATAATCAACCGGCAGCTTATTCTCCGGAGAATGTGCCTTATCATCCGGATTATTTTGCTCCTGTTTCTTTGGGAGGGTATGAACAGGGATCATTTTGCATGACTATGGGATATCCCGGTTCTACCAGCAGATATTTATCTTCATTTGGGATAGACGAAAGAGTCAATACGGATAATGCCGCCATGATTAATGTTCGTACCATCAAGCAAGCTATTTGGAAAAATGCAATGGAAAAAAGTGATGATATCCGCATTAAATATGCTTCCAAGTATGCACAAAGCTCTAACTATTGGAAGAATAGTATAGGGATGAATCAAGCGGTAAAAGAATTGAAAGTGATAGAGAAAAAACAAGCTTTGGAGTGCCAATTGCAAGAATGGGTTCGTCGGGAACCTGATAAACGAAGCAAATATGCAAGGGTTTTGACTGAACTGGAGTTAAATTATCGTAATCGTAGAAATGCGGCACGGGCTATGGCATATTTTGGAGAAACATTTGCCAATGGACCGGAGTTGATTACGGCAGCCTTAGCTGTACTGAATTTTGATTTTGAGGCAGAGGAGAGTGATTTGGAGCGTAATATGCGGCAATTGTTGGAGATTTATGCCAATATGGATATAAGTGTGGATAAACAAGTCTTTGTGGCTATGTTGAAAGAATATGCAACTGAGGTAGGCAAGGAATTTTTACCTGATGTTTATTCATTGATAGAGAAAGATTTTAAAGGTGATTACCAAGCTTATGTAGATGATTTGTATACTCGTTCCTCTTTAAAGACACCACATGGTTTTGAACAGGTAGTGAGAGGAGATACCACTTATGTCTTGTTTGATGACCCTGCGGCTTCTTTTGCCATCGATATGTTGGTGAAATTTTATGAATTCAATCAGTCGGTGGAAGAAGCTAGTATGAATATTGAGAAAAATGAACGTTTGCTGAATGAAGCAATGCGTGAGATGGAGGCAGATAGGGTGTTTTATCCGGATGCTAATTCTACTATGCGTCTGAGTTTTGGCATGGTGGGTGGTTACTCACCGAAAGATGCTATTGAGTATTCTTATTTTACGACGACAAAAGGAATTTTTGACAAGATAAGGCAGTATAAGGGAGATAGTGATTTCGATGTGCTTCCTTCTGTAGTCGAATGCTTGAGAAGGAAGGATTTCGGACGTTATGCTGCTGGGGATGGTAATATGAATGTTTGCTTTATTTCGGATAATGATATTACAGGAGGGAATTCCGGTAGTGGAATGTTTAATGGAAAAGGGGAATTAATAGGTCTTGCTTTTGACGGGAATTGGGAAGCAATGAGTGGAGATATTGTTTTTGAACCTAATTTGCAGCGTTGTATCGGGGTGGATATCCGCTATGTTCTTTACATGATTGAAAAATATGGGAAAGCTTCCTGTTTAATCGATGAACTGAAATTGAAAGACTAAAGGAAAAGTATGAAATGATAGGGAGCTGAGTATGTCAAAGTTCCGATAGATAGCTTATCATATAATCTTTCATCTGGAAGATAGTAAAAAATCTGTTAATATAAATTCGATGTAAACAAGGATATTCGGCAAATAATATAATAAATCTGTTGGGTTTTTATATTATTTGCCGAATATCCTTGAAATGACAGGTTGTTTCAATTCCGCATACTCCGCTATTATTCAAGAGAAGTGGATGTTATTTGCATATTTCTACTATGTCCAATCCTCTTTCATTAAGTTGGATTCCTTATTTCTTGGATTTCTTTTTCTTATTGTTATCGCTGTTAAAGAATTGTTTCCAGTCGTCTTTCGTTTTGGGGCCTCGTTCTTCAATGTAGCCACGTTCCGCACGGCTAGTTTTTCCTTCTTTTGAGGTCGTTTTTTTATTGGACCTGTCACCTTTTTTGCCGAATGAAGCATTCCTTGCCGCACTGCTCCTGCGTTCGCCATTGTCGTTTTTGCCATTATTGTCACCGGCAACTTCTACTACAATTTTCCGGCCGCCATTCAGATTGACCTTGTTTAACGCCTTGATAACATCCTGTGCCTGATTTTCTGCTACTTCGAAGAAAGAGAAATTCTGCATCAGATCTATTCGCCCGATGGTGGTACGTTGCTTCTTCATGTTGCGGTTAATCAGTTCAATGATTTGATTGGCATAAAAACCATCTGTCTTTCCCACATTCAGGAACAGGCGGGTATATCCTTTCTCGGCCTTGCGTTCTGTCTTTTCACGGGCGCTACCATGGTCTTTGCGTCCTTTCGGTTCACGTTCGCTACGGCGGTCGTTCATGCTGGGAGTTTCTATTTCCGGAGCGTTGCTGTAATATTCCAAGAAGCGGTTGAACTCCATCGATACTACACGCTTTATCAGGTCTTCCTTCGAAAGCCATTCCAGTTTGCGATAGATACCGGGTAGGAAGGACTCGATTTCCTCGTCGTTCACTTTTACCTTTTCTATATCATCGATCAGTTTGATTAATTGTTGTTCGCAGATTTGTTTACCGCTAGGCATTTCACCCATGATAAATTTCTTGTTGATGATACGTTCTATCTCGCGCATTTTTCCTTTTTCACGCAGATTGATGATAGCGATAGAAATACCGGTTTTGCCGGCACGTCCTGTACGTCCGCTACGGTGAGTATAGCTTTCTATATCATCGGGCAGGCCATAATTAATGACATGTGTCAAATCATTTACATCCAAACCGCGGGCAGCTACATCTGTAGCAACCAGAAGCTGTAAATGACGTTGACGGAATTTCTGCATCACCAAGTCACGTTGTGCTTGTGAAAGCTCGCCGTGTAGAGAATCTGCATTATAACCATCTTGAATCAATTTATCAGCTATTTCCTGAGTTTCCTTACGGGTACGGCAGAAAATGATACCGTAAATTTGTGGGTAATAATCCGCGATACGCTTCAATGCAGCATATTTATCTTTGGCGTGTACCAGATAGGCAATGTGGTTTACGTTCTTGCTGCCTTCATTCTTAGTACCGATTGTAATCTCTTTCGCATCGTGCAGGTATTTTTTTGCAATACGCGAGATTTCGGGACTCATGGTAGCTGAGAACATCAAAGTGTTCCGGTCTTCGGGAACCTTTTCAAGAATAGCATTGATGCTGTCGGTAAATCCCATATTCAGCATCTCGTCAGCTTCGTCCATTACTACATCGGCAATGGTCTCCAGTTTGGCGACTTTTCTTTCCATCAGGTCAATCAGTCGTCCGGGAGTGGCTACAATAATGTGTACACCTGCCTTCAACATGCGTATCTGGCTTTCGATGGATGAGCCACCGTATACAGGAAGGACTTTCAGTCCATCAATATACTTGGAATAATCATTCAGATCACCTGCGATCTGCAAGCATAACTCACGTGTGGGGCATAATATAAGTGCTTGAGGCACACGTTTTTTTACTTCAATTTTTTGGATAAGCGGCAGACCAAATGCGGCTGTTTTTCCAGTCCCTGTTTGTGCTAGGGCTACTACGTCGTTGCCGTTCCCCAATAAATACGGTATTACTTCTTCTTGTACCGGCATGGGGTTTTCATACCCCATTTCTTTAATTGCTTTTAGTATTTCCGGGGAAACGCCTAACTCTTCAAATGTCTTCATTTATTTTCAAATATCTAATTCGTTACAAAGATACGGATAATCACGGGATTATATAGTATTTATACAATATTTGTTTTCTTCAGGGATAGAATTTAGGGAATATTGGCTAAATGCCGTTTGGGAGCAAAAGAAAAAAGTCGTTATCTTTGTACCCGAATGTAGTATATGACATTGGTGGACTGCAATTTGAACAATGAAAGAGTTTCATTACATATTATTCTCAATCTTTCTTTCTTCCATGATTATATATATGGGAGTCGGAATACCTATTGTGCAGTCCCGTTGCTATCAGTGCGCTGATAAGGATGCGGCATTATTGACAGTGGTGGATATTTCCAATTATGGATGTACTTGCGGATGTGGTGATGTTGGAAATAAAAACGTGAAATCTGGTTCGGGATGTTCTTGCCATCATGACAAGATGATGGAGCGGAAGTCATCAGATGTTCCTTGTTCTAGCGTGAAAATCCAGAAAATTAACTTGCCTGTTTTAGGTACATCACTTCATTTGGACAACGTAACACTGTCCGTTATTCATTTGATATTCAATGCATACAGTGTAAACTTCGATCTGTTGTCTTCTGTAAAAAAGGAGAGCTGCTATACGGATACCTCATTGTGTCGACAGCCTCCAAGAGGATATTTGAATCTTATTTGTACACTTTTGATTTAGTAAGATAACTCTTTGGGTAGGGAAGAATTGCTAAATTGTATAAGTGTGTAACAGATAAAGAAAAATAAAAACATGAAATTTATAGTTTTCTTAGGTGCTTTTCTGTGGCATTTGATGCCTGTAAGCGCTCAAGTAAAAGGAATGGTGAAGGACAACCAAGGTGAACCTGTTGTTGCTGCCAATGTCTTTTGGATAAATACAACAAATGGAACTGTCACAGATGAGAATGGGGCATTTACTATTGAACAGCCTGTTGGTGCAAAAAAATTGGTCGTAAGTTTTATAGGATATGAGAATGATACGATTGTGGTTGAAAATGATCATAAGGAGCTGGCTATCATATTACAAGGTAGTGTAATGATGGATGAGGTCCAAGTGGTGGAACGTAAGATAGGAGTTGTAAAATCCCGTTCCAGTGTGTTGAATCAGGATATGATTTCAAGTGCGGAACTGGCTCGGGCGGCTTGTTGTAACTTGGGTGAAAGTTTCACAACAAACCCTTCTGTAGATGTAAGCTATGCTGATGCTGCCACAGGGGCCAGACAAATTAAATTGTTGGGGCTCTCGGGAACTTATGTACAAATGCTGACAGAGAATATTCCTAATTATCGTGGAGCATCCGCTCCTTTTGCTTTGGGGTATATTCCCGGCCCATGGATGCAAAGCATACAGGTGTCCAAGGGTAGTTCATCTGTAAAGAATGGTTATGAGGCGATTACCGGACAGATAAATGTTGAATTTAAGAAGCCTCAAACTACCCAGTCCTTGAATGTCAATCTTTTTGCTAGCAGTAAAGAGAAGTATGAGGCTAATTTTGATGCTAATGTACATTTGAATAGCCGACTGAGTACTGGAGTATTGGCACATTATGAAAATAGTACTAGGTCGCATGATGATAATGGAGATGGATTCTTGGATATGCCTAAAGTAGAGCAATATAATCTTCAGAACCGTTGGGCTTGGATGGGAGATCAGTATGTATTTCAGGCTTCTGTCAAAGCAATGAAAGAGGATCGTACAAGCGGACAAGCTACTCATTTACATGTGGATAATTCTGTTGGTGGCTTTGTAGGTAGGGAACTTTATAAAATAGGTATCCATACGGATCGTTATGAGGCATTTACTAAAAATGCTTATATTTTTGATAAGGAAAAGGGAACTAACTTGGCTTTGATTCTCTCGGGATCTTTGCATAAGCAGGATGCAGGATACGGTTATAAATTATATAATGTGGACCAGAAGAATTTGTATACTTCATTAATGTTCGAAACGAATTTCGATGAGCGTAACAGTATTTCTGCAGGGTTAAGTTTGAACTATGATTATTTCAATCAGACCTATCGTTTAGAAAATGATGATACAGGTTTATTATATGGAAAGGAGAAAGAGACCGTGCCTGGTGCTTATGTGCAGTATACGTATAATTGGAAGGATAAAATTATTCTTATGGGAGGGATTCGTGCTGATCATAGTGATATATATGGTACCTTTGTTACTCCGCGTGCTCATATCAAATATGCTCCTGATGATTGGGTGAACCTACGTGTGTCTGTAGGCAAAGGATATCGCACTAATCATGTGTTGGCGGAGAACAATTATTTACTTGCCAGCAGTCGTAAAGTAAAGATAGATAATGATTTGGATCAGGAAGAAGCATGGAATTATGGTTTCAGCTCTTCATTTTATATTCCGGTATTCGGTAAAACCTTGAATGTGAATACCGAATACTATTACACTGATTTTAGGCGTCAAATGATTATTGATTTGGATACGGACCCCCACATTGTACATTTTGCTAACTTGGAAGGGAAGTCTTATTCTCATACTTTTCAAGCCGAGGCAACTTATCCTTTTTTTAAGGGTTTTACATTAACTGCAGCTTATCGCTTGACAGATGTGAAAACTACTTATAATAAGAAATTATTGGAGCGTCCTCTTACCGGAAAATATAAGGGACTTTTGACTGCTTCTTACCAAACACCACTGGGCCTATGGCAATTTGATGTGACTTTGCAGATGAATGGTGGTGGTAGAATGCCCTCCCCTTATACATTGCCGGACGGTGCTCCTTCGTGGAATACCCGATACCAGTCTTATCAATTGTTAAGTGCTCAGATTACTCGCTGGTTCCGGCATTGGTCTATTTATGTGGGAGGAGAGAATATGACGAACTTTAAGCAAAAGAATCCGATTGTAGGAGCTTCGAATCCTTGGGGGACAAATTTTGATTCAACCATGATTTGGGGACCTGTACACGGAGCGATGTATTATGTAGGCTTTCGCTTCAATTGGGATAGAAACTAATATATTGATAATCAAATAGAAATGGATTATGAGAACAAAATTAATCGCTATTATGGCAGCTGTCTGCTTTACTGCCACTTGCTTTGCAAAAGACATTAAAATTGTAGTTTTAAACACTGATCCTCAGATGCACTGTGCCAACTGTGAGAGCAAGATTAAGAACAATATTCGTTTTGAGAAGGGTATAAAAGAAATTGAAACAAATTTGGCGGATAAAACGGTTACTATTAAGTATGATGCTGATAAAACCACGGTAGAAAAAATAATTGCTGGATTTGCCAAGATTCATTATACAGCTACTGTTGTTGAAAATGAGAGTAAGCAGAAGGATGATCTCCGTGGCAAACAGCCGAAAGCAGATGAGGATGGTTGTAAACAAGAAAGAGGAAAATAGATGAGATGCTATGTGATAAGAGGGAAAAAACGATGGAATGGATATTTTGGGAACTCTTTTGCACCACTTCGTGGCTTTAAATGACTGATAAATAAGATGCTATATCAGAGTGGAAAGGGGTTTAACCACCTAGTGGAAAAAGAGGAAATATCAATCTTGGTTAAAAACTTTATTATAACTGCATCATAAAAAGACTCCGCATGAAGCAATTAATCTTTAATTGCTTCATTGCGGGGGGTATGGGTGAAGATGAGAGAATTTTATAGTGTTCGAGTGTTTGTGTATGTGACTGTTTATATCATTCATCTTCTTCCCTATATTCTAGAATATCTCCAGGTTGACAGTCTAGTTCCCTGCAGATAGCCTCTAAGGTTGAGAAGCGGATGGCTTTTGCCTTCCCGGTTTTCAGTATGGAGAGGTTGGCAGGCGTCAGATCTATCTTTTCGGCTAAATCTCCTAGCGAAATCTTTCGTTTCGCCATCATTACGTCTAAGTTTACTATAATCGGCATAGGTTAGTTATTTTGGGATTTATTCGGGTTCTCATCTAATGCGTGCCACCAAAAGGTGTAGCGTTGTGTTAGTCTTTTAAAGGCATACAGACAGAAGCAAGTCCATCCAATGTTGATTGATATCCTCACTGCTTTGTTGTCCAACGATGGATGCAACACAAGGAAATAGATGAATGAACTTACAAACAGAGTGGTTGTCAAGGAAAGCATTAAATAAAAAATGCTTTTCCCTTTTGAGGGTAGAGTATTCTTTTCTTTCATAACTTTTCTTTTTTAAATGGTTAGGTCTTGTTCCTCTTTCATTTTTACTCCGATAGCAAATATCTCGGCAAAGAGGATAGGGAGGATTATTGCCACCCAGTCGGGGGAATAACCAACATAGCTGATGATTTTGTAACCCGGTATGCTAATTTGATTCATAGCTGCGCTTCCTGTTAGCCATTCTCCGATGGCTGTGAGAATTTTTAAACTTGCGCTGGTATATGCAAACCAACGTAGGCGTAGCACATTGGCTGGTGTAAATACTTTGCGGCGTGAGATGGAGATGAGCAGCCGGATTAATGAGTAAAAACCGATTAGAAAAAAGAATAGTCCGGGTATGGCTAACCCTATGACAAGGATATACCAGGCCGATGGCTTGGCATACGTTTCTATTTCAGTTACTGTATAAGGAAGTGGACTATCTACACGGTTGTTGTTCAGTGAATCGACTGTCGTTCCAGATAATGGCTTTACATTTAGTTTGACACGGGTTATCATGTGGTGTCCGGATTCATACATCTCTGTTGCACCGCTTTGTCCTTCTTCAAATCCCTTTTTGAAATCTTTCCAATCTTCATCCAATCCTCCGATGAAATTTGCAAGTATTGCAATAATGGCTATAATACCTAATATCCTGAACTTCTTCATACCGTATGATTTTTATATGGTTAAATCTTGTTCTTCTTTCATTTTCAATCCAACAGCGAATACTTCAGCAACCAGCAATGCGATGAATCCCAATATGAAGGTTGGTTCGGAAAACGCAAATATATTAGAGTATTCACATCCCTTGAGTTCCAAAACTTGTGCCGCTTCATAGTTCCCGATCATGATGGTGGTAAAAGAACAAATGAATAGAAGTATCAGTGACACACCCAGCTTGCGGAGAAATTTGACGTTCTTCCAACTGAAAATGTCACCACGGTTGATATTTCGGATCAAATAGAAAAATTGTATCAGGCAGAAGATACTTGCTAGGACCGAAATTAAGGTAGTGATTCCATTCGCCGTTCGGGATAGGCTGCTTCCTGTTGTCGGGGCTTCTATCAAACTTATGATTGGTTTGATGGAAGCCTGTGAGGAATTTTTCAGATTTGTCACGCTTCCTGTTTCTGCAAATAGGTCAGAAGGTATCGTACAAACTATTTTGTAGTCGGATATGTTAAGCTCCTTCCCTTTTTCTACACTTTCATATCCGGCTTTAAACCCGGCACTGACGGCTTGAACCATCAGACTGATTACCGTGGAAGTAGAAAGGAGCAGGCCGATAAGTACGCAGGCACAGAGAAGATTGAGTCTCTTTTTCATGATTGGTTGTGTTTGTTAAATGGTTATATCTTGTTCATTAATAGCTTTGACTTGTATGTTGGTAGGTTTCGGCAAGTATTTGTTCAGGTAGAGATACATACCTATAAAAACGATTATGGCTAGTACTAAGAGAATGTAAGTGATTGTTGTGCCCAAGGTCTCCATAGTCGTTTGGCTGAGTTCCTCTCGGGTGGCTGTGAACATGGTCCATGCGCCGAATGAGTTGTTGATAATGTGTCCCACAATACCTGGAACTAAACTTCCGGTGCGATAATATAACCATCCGAAGAGCAGACCGATGAGAAATGCAAAAGGTATTTGTGCAGGATTGCCGTGTATGATCCCGAATATGAGTGCGGAAACCAGTATGGCCCATTTAGGTGACCATCCTTTTCTTAGTAAATGTCCTTCTATAGCTCCACGAAATAAAACTTCTTCCAAAATAGGGACGACGATAGCAATGCTGAGAACACCGAAGATATTATGGCTCATCGAAATAAATAGTTCTTGATTAGTGTCTGTCAGATCGAGCGCTTCATTTAATATTCCTGCTATGAACTGTGCGGATAGCAGGAGAGGGATGCACAAGAGAATGATTTTTTTTGAAACTTCATACATACTCTCTTTATTGAACTTGACATAGTGGAAATGTACCAAGTGCCATGTCATGGCTAATGCGGAGAGTAACATACCGATGGATATTGCTATTGTCCCGGGGCGGAAGTTGGCTGTAATATCTGCTCCGCCGATAAGAGCAATGGTGGCATCGGTCCCGGTTGCCAGAAAAATGAATAGTAATTGATAAGCCAGATAGTAAAGTATCAATTTAATTGCACGTCCCATAATAATCTGTTTATTGGTTTAAAATTTTATTGGGTTGGAAGTGTGTCAAAATGATAGGTCGTTTTCATTTTGACACACTCTCAATGATATTTATTTTTTCAGGTGAGCATCCAGGAATTTCTCCATGGCACGATAGAAATCGAATTTGTTCTCTTCGTTATGGAAACCGTGTCCTTCGTTGTCTTTTACCATGTATTCTACTTCTATACCGCGTTTTTTCAGCGCTTCCACCATTTGGTCGGATTCTGCTTTATTCACACGCGGGTCGTTAGCGCCTTGTGCGATAAAGAGAGGAGCTTTGATTTGGTCTACATGAAATACAGGTGAATATTTTTCCATCATTTCTTTATCTTTCACAGGATCACCTACCATTTCATACATCATGTCCAATAAGGGTTTCCAATAGGGTGGGATAGTCTGCATGAAGGTGAACAAGTTGGATACACCCACATAGTCGATGGCACATGCATAAAGATCAGGAGTAAAGGTGACCCCTGCCAATGTTGCATATCCGCCATAGCTTCCGCCGTAGATGGCTACACGTTTCGGGTCGGCGATTCCTTTTTTTATCAACCACTCTACGCCGTCGGTGATGTCGTTCTGCATGGTTTGTCCCCATTGTTTGTAGCCCAGTTCGGTGAATTTGCGTCCATAGCCGGTTGAGGCTCGGAAATTCATTTGAAGAACAGCATAGCCACGGTTGGCAAGGAACTGTACTTCCGGATTATATCCCCAGCTGTCACGTGCCCACGGCCCCCCATGCGGATTGACTACTACAGGCAGATTTTTGGCATTCTCCATGGTGTATCCTTTCGGGAGAGTGAGGTATCCTTCAATGGTCAGACCATCCCGGCTGGTATAGGTGATGGGATGCATCGGGACCATATCTTCTTCTTTAATCCAGGGAGCCAAGTCAGCTATTTTAGTTAGTTTGTCTTCTTTTACATTATAGGTATAATAAGTTCCATAAGTGCGGTCGCCTCCAGCATAAATAATACGGATATTTTCGCTTTTATCTTCGCTGGTGGTGTTGATATCATAACCTTCCAGTTTCTGTTCCAACTTGGTGCGGATAGCTTCTTCGTTTTTATCGAAGTAATGACGGATAGTACCTTTGTGTCCGGTACAGGATACAGAGATTAATTTCTTTTTCAGTTCAGAATAGCCTAATCCGGAAATATCATATTTATCATTGGTGTAAAGTACTTCTTTTTCCTCACAAGTAGCCGGATCCATTAGGACGAGGGCGGTCTTGTCCCGTCCGATGTTGGTCAGGGCATAAACCATTTTATTGTCGGGGGTGAAGGTGGCAAAGCTTACCGTTTCCTTGAAATTGGTAGTTAGTACCGGACGGAAGGGCTGCTCTTCCGTTTCGCGATAGAGAATTTGGGTATTTACTCCGTCTACAATAGCTAAGGCTACACGCAGTTTTCCGTTATGGTCAGTCATCCATCCTTGTATGTTTCCGGGGTTCTCAGCTAATTGGGTCAGTTCACCGTTATTGAGATTCAAGCGATAAGGATCAAATACTTGTGGATTACGCTTGTTCAGACCGATGATGACCAGTGAGTCGATATTTTCCAACGGATCAATGATAGTAGTCCTTACCTTGGGGAATGCGGTATATGCTTTGGGGTCAGTACCGTCTACATTGACTCCGTAGAGCTGAAAGTTTTCATCGCCGGCAGTATCTTTTATATAAAGTATCCGATGACCGTTTGCCCACATGCTTCCTGCAAGGTCCCGTACCGTTTCTGAAGTGATTCGGGTTGCTTTGTCTGAACCGACTTCTTGTACGAATAAGTTCAGGCGGTTTTCATACGGAGCCATATATGAGAAGTATTTGCCATCCGGTGAGATTTGGTATCCCGCTTTTTCAGGATTCTTGAAGAAGTTTTCTAAAGGAACTTGTGCATTGGCTTCGGAGGCGAAACCGAGTGTTACCAGTAAGGTTGTTGCGGCTAAAATGTGTTTTAATGTTTTCATCTTGATGTATTTTAAAGTTGTTATTTTATCAGTTTATTAAATTTTCAATGGCTTGTTTACAAGGAACGTACCAATGTTCAATGAATAGGATGAATAATATTAAAAGAAAGATAATCTCGGACTTTTGTTGTGCTCTTTGTGCCAGAGGAGTATTTAATGGAATTTCAACCAGAATGAGTTTTCCAAAAACTATTCCCATGAGCATACCCAGAGCTAGACCGATTGATGGATATACAAATCCGATAATCATTCCAGTACACACTCCGATGGTTTGCCATCGGTTGGTTATACTGTTCTTTTGAGTTTGTGCTTCCATTATTTCTTGTCTTGTGTGTCGGCCAGCAAATTTATGTTGCTGTCTTCACGGTAAATACTTTGTTGTTTGTTGTTGTTGAAGGTGCTTTCCTTGACGTTCCATTCGGCATAGTTGAGTTTGGTTTCATACGCTCCGGGAGTTACTGTAAGTAAATAAGCCGGTTTCCACAGTTCCCGATAAGCATCCCAGCGATAGGCTTTTTTCTCAATTACCTGACCATTTTCATCGTGTTTGTACTCATACTTCAATTTGCGTGTCAATGTTTTGCCGTCTTCATTCAGTGTATACACTGTTGTGTTTGTGTCGTCTTGACCGTAGATGTACTTCGTGTTTCCTGTTTGTGCGTTTGCTGTTGTTGTACAACTCATCATTACTACTGTGATTGCTGCTACTAAACCTGATTTAAATACTGACTTTTTCATTTTACTTTGTGTTTTAAATGTTTGTGTTTGTTCTTTCTTGTTTTTCGATATTCATTTATCGTTTATCGATATGCAAATGTACATCTTATTTTGATACTACAAAAGAAAAACAAGAAAAAATTATCGAAAAACGATAAAAATATATCCTTTATCATACTTTATAAGACAAAAATGAATGAAGAAACGTTTTTTATGCGAGAAGAGAGAGGGTGGAAGGGGAGGTTGCATATTTCGGGAAGAAAACCATTTATATATTTCTTTCAGAAAAGTAAGTGCACTTGCTTTTTTCCGTCATATTAAAGAAGAATTTTAGCGGTTTTCTCCCTGTCTTTGTGCATTTGGGCAATGAGCTCGTCTATTGTGCCATATTTTTCTTCAGGGCGAAGATACTTTACGAACTCTATGCGCATTTCTTTGTGGTAGATATCCTCCGAGAAATTGAGGATGTTTACCTCGATACTTACATTGTTGCCATTATTGATAGTAGGGCGGTGTCCTATGTTCAACATTCCTGCCCATTTTTTCCCCTCCACATACACGTATACTGCATAAACACCTTCCGAGGGAATTAATTTGTCGCTACAATCCACTTGCAAGTTAGCTGTGGGGAACCCTATTTTTCTGCCTACTTTGTAGCCATCTACCACCGTTCCATCCAGATAATAGTTGTACCCTAGAAATTGGGCAGCCTGACTTACTTTGCCTTCTTTTAACAGCTGACGGATGACTGAGGAGCTGATTTTATCCTCTCCGTCTGTATAAGCTCGCGCGCGTACCATATATATATTTAATTCCTCGCCATAACGGCAATAATCTTCAAAACTTTCACTGCGGTTGTGGCCGAAACGATGGTCATAGCCTATAACTAAGGTGTGAATATTGAATTTGTTACGTAGTAACTGCATGAATTCCCGGGCCGAAAGCAGCGAAAGTTCTTGTGTAAAAGGAAGAAGGAGGCAGTAATCTACTTGCGTTGTTTCCAGTAACTCAAGTTTCTCCTTGGGTGAAGAGAGCAGTTGTGGATGATAAGTGGTTTGTATCACTTGTCTGGGATGCATAGGAAAAGTGACCAATGCAGAATATAATCCATCCTTGTCTGCGACCTCTTTTACTTGATTGATAAGAAAGCGGTGTCCACGATGCACCCCGTCAAAGAAGCCGATAGTGGCAACTGAAGGGGGTAATGCTTGATGGTTTATATCTGATATTATTTCCATTATTCAAAAAGTGAACTTAAATTTTCTCCAATATGATAGTGATGGGATTGTATACCAAGTGACATAGCTGCCTGGCAATTAGCTTCCGAGTCGTCTATAAAGAACGTTTCTTCAGGCAGGATGTTTGCCTCTTTCATCATTTGCTCATAAATGTTTTTTTCAGGCTTGGCTTTATGCATCTCGAAAGACAGAAAAGTATCTTCAAAAAAATCATTTACGCGGAAACCTCGATAACTGAACATCTGCTCGCAGGCATACTCCCAATGTATCCGATTAGTATTACTAAGCAGATAAACCATATAGTGTTCGCGCAATTCTAGTAATAAGTCCAGCTTCTCACGAGGAATATCAAGTAGCATCAGGTTCCACATATCATCAATTTTACGATCGGTCAGCGATTCGCTGGCCTCCTTGCGAATGGCTGACCGGAATTCTTCCGGACTGATCTCACCTAATTCAAATAGGGAAAAGAAACCTTTCCCCTTGAACTGGCATACCTGTTTCTCGATATCTTGGAATCCTGCTTTGCGAAAAGCATTCAGGCAATTGTCAAAATCCAGATTTATTAATACTCCTCCTAAATCAAAAACGACATTTTTAATCTTACTGTCCATAACTCTTTATGTGCTTAATTCTCTTTCTTAGTTTTTCTTCTGTATTCGTTTTATCCAACGGTGAATTTCACCAATCCACAATACGAATGACGTTCCTGCGATAATATAAATCCAAGTAATAAAATCCATAGGTTCGGTACGGAATACTTTACCTCCGAATTCGACAATCAGAATTTGTCCGACCAAAATAATGATAGCTACACTCAGCATACCCAATGCATGACGGGAATCCTTAAATACAGAATGGTTGGTCCCGAAAACACTGGCGTTGAACAGATTCCAGAATTGTAGCATCACGAAGATTGTGAAAAATTGTGTTAAAGCTTGTCCTACTAAATCTGCTGGCATCTGTTTGATAATGACAATTAATGTCATCAGTATAGCAAGGAAACAGAAGCCTACGCCTAGTATATTTTTGCGCATGACCTTAGTGATGATGAAGTCGTCGGTCTTGCGTGGCTTTTCATTCATGACATCGGCACTGGGGGGGATAGATGCCAAAGCCATGGCGGCAAAAGTATCCATGATAAGATTTACCCAAAGCATCTGTGTTACTGTTAATGGTAGTTCTGTACCAAAGAAAGCTCCTAATAAAACACTGGCTAAAGCGACCACGTTGATAGTCAGCTGGAATACGATGAAGCGCTGAATGTTTTTATAAAGAGAGCGTCCCCACATTACTGCGGTGGCAATACTATGGAACGAGTCATCCAGTAGGGTGATATCACTTGCTTCTTTGGCCACTGATGTACCGGTTCCCATGGAAAGACCTACTTGAGCATGATTCAGTGCCGGGGCATCGTTTGTTCCGTCTCCGGTTACTGCTACTACGGCTCCTTTTTGTTGCAATAGTTGGACCAAACGTTGCTTGTCCATAGGACGTGCACGACTCATAACTTTCAAGTCAAGTACGCGGTCCAAAGCTTCTTCATCGCTTAATGCGGCGAATTCTACCCCTGTTATGCGGTTCCGGTCTGTATCTTCAGGTTTCCATAGCCCTATTTGGCGAGCAATTTCAGTAGCTGTTCCCGGAGTGTCTCCTGTAACAATTTTCACACCAATACCTGCCGATTGACATTTTTGTACGGCTTCCGGTACATCTGGACGAATAGGGTCGCTAATAGCTACGATACCTAGGAAAATCATATTTCCTTCATTGACAAGCTCGGCACAATCATTGCCGGAGTTTTCAGGAATAAATTTGTAAGCCAACCCTAAGGTACGCATTGCCTTGTTCTGGTAGGCCAGCAAATCGGCATTGTAATGAGTCAGTTCCTCAGGAGAGAGGTTACATTTTCCCATTACAATTTCGGGAGCTCCTTTTATATAGAGTACCTTTTTCTGTTGAATAGGTGAATCTACTAATGTAGCCATGTACTTACGTTCTGTAGAGAAAGTAAGTTGATTGATTACTTTTGCATTTTCACGTAGTTCCAAATAGTTCTTGCCTTGTTCATTTAGCCAAAGCAATAAGGCTATTTCAGTAGGGTTACCCACTCCGGATGGTTTTTTGCTTTCTCCTGTTTCTTCAAGGAAAGCTGTAGAGTTGGCACTGATACCTTCGGCTATTAAATCTGCTTTGGTAGCATCAAGCTTCGCTTCATGTACCTGCATCAGGTTTTGTGTCAATGTACCTGTCTTGTCGGTACAAATCACAGTAATGGCACCCATTGTTTCGCAAGCATGCATTTTACGTACCAGGTTATTGGTTTTCAGCATACGGCGCATATTCAGTGCAAGACTTAAAGTGACACTCATCGGTAAGCCTTCAGGAACGGCTACTACAATTAAAGTGACAGCCATCATGAAGTATTTCAGTACAATGCGGGCAATTGCCATCCACCCATGCCAGTCAGTTATTTCATTTACGTTGAGGTAGGAGTAAAGATCTTTTGCTGTAAAAACAATAAAGGTGAGCGTGGCGATAGTAAAACCAATTTTTCCGATGAAACCGGCCAATTTGGTTAATTGGATATTCAATGGAGTTTCTTCTTCACTTTGTTCGGTAGCCTGACGTGCTACTTTTCCTATTTCGGTGGAATCTCCCACACGTTCTACCTTCATTATTCCATGTCCGTCAACCACTGTGGTGCCACGCATCACCTCATTGCTGGGGTAAGTGGTCTCTTCATCAAATAGTTCTTCATTGATAGTTTTGTTGACCATCAATTCTCCTGTCAAATTGGATTCATTCACTTGCAGGGAAATAGCTTCCAGCAAGATTCCGTCGGCAGGGATCTCTTCACCTGTATTCAGCACTACAATATCACCCACTACAATCTCTTTACGAGGAATTTCCCGTACTTTCCCATTTCTGATAACTGTGACTGGTGTTTCTTCACCTACAGCATTCAGTAAGTCGAACTTCTTGTTTGCGTCGTATTCAAAGTAGAATCCGATACCAGTTGCCAGAAAGATAGCAAAGAAAATACCGATTGTTTCCGCATACTCATTTTCAATAATGGAAATCACTAAAGAAAAGAATGCTGCGACTAAAAGAATACGTATAACCGGGTCGCGGAACTTTTCCAGATAAAGTTTCCACATGGAGGGACGTTTGGGAGGTGTCAGGAGGTTAGTCCCATGTTTCTCCCTACTGATAAGGACTTCTTTGTCCGAAAGCCCTGTTAGGGCTGTTTCCTGTTTTTTTTGTGCCATATGGCTTTGCAGAATTAATTAATGGAGCACAAAAATACAATTTATATCCTTACGAATTAGGGAATTAAATCTTTTTATCAAAATTTGGGCGCTAAATCTTGCAAGTTTCAGGAGAATATACTACTTTTGCAACTGCTAACAAGAAATTGTGAGCACGGACTTGTAGCTCAGTTGGTTAGAGCAACAGACTCATAATCTGGAGGTCCCTGGTTCAAGCCCAGGCTGGTCCACGAAGAAAATCAAGGAGTTACGAATTTCGCAACTCCTTTTTTCTTGCCTTTGCGTAAACAATGCGTAAACAAACTGTTTGAGTTGATTATGTTTACGCATAGAATTTCTATGAAACTCCATGCAATCCTAATTTCTCTATATACGGGGCAGCAGCATAAGATTGCGTTGTTTTCCACTCATTTGCCTGTTAAATAAGCTCAAATATATTCCATTTGCATATTTGCAAGAAAAAATATTGTAATTTTGTAAGTGTAACGCATTTATGGTAAGCCATGACCTCAATGGTGCTCTTTCTTGAAAAAGAAAAGTGAGTTTGCCTAACCTTCGTGGGAGGGTCATCCCATTCCGATGAATCGAAGCGTAAAGGGAGTGTTAGTCGGAAGGCACTCTATGACAAACGAAACGCGAGAGTTGCTTCAGGGGTTGAGACCGATTAGCATAAGCCCGGTTACCAGTCAGCGACGGAAGACAACGAGATTGCACCGCTGCATATAACGACAATGTTTTATCCTTCTAAGGATAGAGACTCCGTGGTTATATGCAGCGTTTTGTGTATGTACGCCTCACATTGCAAAACGGCTGTATTCAGAGGTTATGTTGAACATAAACAATGAATGCAATGGAAAAACTGACAAAATCCATGCCCCTTTTTAAAGAACGAAATTGTTCTGTCTCTATCGTGTTGGATTTACGTACTCGCAGGAAGAATGCGTGCGAGTTTCCATTATCTCTTCGTTTCACGATAGACCGCAAATTCTTTTATCTGACAATCGGAAGTTCTTTTACTGAGAAAAAGTTTTCGGACATCTGCAATGCGACTAAATGCAAGAGCGAAAACTACAAGCTTCAAAAAGAGTGGAAAGAGACCTTTGTCCCCAAATACAAGGAAGTTTTGAGTAATCTGAACAAGGGTGGCATTCTAACATTTGAGATGGTGCGCCAACGTATTATAGGTGAGGATGTGGTACTATCTGAAGAGAAAACAACCAAATCACAATCGTTTATCAGTATATGGGAACAAGTCATCAATGGTTTCAAAACAGATGATGATGGAGCACGTTTTACCACGGCTGAAAGTTATGAATGTGCGCTCAAATCATTCAGGAAAATACTTGGAGCAAATACAATTATGGGATTTTGCATCAGTGCGGCAGAAATCCAGAAATGGAAAGAGGGGATGCACAATGGGGTAAAAGACGAAAATGGTGCAATTGTTGGTAAAATCAGCGACACTACGGCCGGTATCTATTTGCGTTGTTGTCGTGCCGTATGGAATCGGTGCGTACATGAAGGCTTCCTTAAAGATGTTCCTTATCCTTTCTCCAACAAGAAAGAAAAAGGGCTTGTAAGTATTCCCAAGAGTGCAAAGCGTAAGCAGAGCTTCTTGAATGTTAGTCAGATGACAGAACTTTATAACCTTTTTGTCTCAAAGAAATATCCCGAACACTGGACGAAAGAATATACACAACGTGCACATTATTCATTAGGGCTTTTCCTTGCCCAATACCTTTGCAACGGTTTCAATATGGCTGATGCAGGTCGCTTGACCTATAATAGTTATTATTACCAGACAAAGGGCAGGGCTTTCCGTTTCAACCGAAAGAAAACTTCCCGAAGAAGCGCTGACGGTTCAGAGGTAATAGTTCCCATCATTACTCCTTTACAATATATATTGGACGAAATAGCCGCACCACCTACCAGGGATGGGCTAGTATTTCCAGAGATATTGAAAGGTGCAGAGACAGAAGAGTTACGCCGTAAGTACACCATGCAAGAAAATTCCAACGTAAAAGACCGCGTTATCAAGATTTGTCACGAGGTACTGCATTGGGACGAATCCATCTGTCCGTCAGGTACATGGTGCCGACACTCGTTTGCAACCAACCTGCATAATGCTGGAGTGGATATGGATTATATCTCTGAAAGCATGGGGCACGCTTCTTCTGACCATGCCATTACGCAAATCTA
The DNA here is from genome assembly GCF_013009555.1 of Phocaeicola dorei. NCBI lineage: Bacteria > Pseudomonadati > Bacteroidota > Bacteroidia > Bacteroidales > Bacteroidaceae > Phocaeicola > Phocaeicola dorei. Next base: position 135,637 of record NZ_CP046176.1, read on the forward strand.
CATTGAGCATTATCCTCTCGACATACAGATGCAGAACAATTCAAAACTGCTAAACTTGGATAACACTTCTGAAAGGGATGCTCTATTGGCAAAGTTGGCAAGCATGTCCACAGAAGAACTGCTCAAATTATTCAGACAACCTTAATCCGTAATGCTGATGATAAATTTCATAGAAAGGATAAAATCCTATTCCAAAAGGAAGGATGCGGCTGATATGGCTATCCGTGCATGGATATCAGCTAACGAAGACGTGTATGCCAACTTTTGTAAGCGCATAGATGCTGTGGCTAAAGGTGACATATCAGTTCTGATGGACATGTATCTGATGATGCGGGATTGCGTACCACCCGAAGCCTTATTGATGTATAACTGGCTCTCTGATTTTGCGAACGGCAAAGATGTAACAGCCATCATGAACCAACAATGGGCTGGCCAATATACCGAGACCATCGCCAAATGTATCACCAACAAGCGTTTGTGGATAGGCATCAATGTAAAAACGGGTACTGTAGAACTGATTACTTCTCCGAAATCAGGGCTGCTGATGATTCATTCTGAAACGCCTATTGAAATATGGAATCATCTGCCACAAGAGTTGAGGTCCTACTTGATTGGGCAATTAGATATGTTCATGAGAAACAGCAAAGGATGCTATCTGTTGAGCAAACTGGAAAGAAAAATGGTTTATCAGTTCCTGACCTATATCTCTCAAATTGTTTTCCTCTCTCATGCGGTATTCATTGGCGGGTTCATGGCTAACCTGTATGACCGTGTAATGGAAAAGAAAGAGGATTTGGCTTATTGCATGTATTATTTTGTAGTGTTTGACCATGGTCTGTCCCGTATGGCAAAGTTGCTTAATCGTCTGCTGAACAGTGAAGAGGTTGATCATGGCGATATGCTTTTGATAAAGTCATGTGTTACACTTCTTGTCAATAGAAGTGTAGAGATAGGTACAGAAACCAAAGCGGATTGGGAAAACACCGTTGAGAGGTGTAACCCAGAAATCTGGAAAGAAGTGATGTTCGCCTTACGAAAAGTAAAAGGCAGCCGTGGAAACAAGAAAGTGATACAGTCATTGGATGATATTCTTTTGGGCGACAAGGAACGTATCAAGCAGGGTATTCATTTGTTCCTTGAAGAGAATACCGAGAATATAAGCCTTGCATATTTATTGAAATCATTGGTAAAGTCCGGCAAGATAAAAGCATCCACAAGGTACATGACATTTCACCGTGCCATCGAACAATTCTTCCAACGACATTATGGGCACGATATACCGCAGAAGCGATACGGAGAAATCAAGGAACTCATTTTGAATTCGCCCCAAAGAGGAAACAGTTATACCAAGGCTAAACGAATAATAGACCGATGGACGGACTATTTTATCAATAACGGGTAGTTGGGAAATTCAGCTATCCGTTTTTCTGCAAACATCTGTTGTAATTCGGTCGGTAAATTTAAGGTATAAATAAACCGACCAACCCACAGAGTTTCACACACTACCTTTGCTTGCGAAATCGGTTTCACAGAGTTGAACCGAGGCTTAAAGTATTTAATCACCAAACAAGTAAAGGTATGGAAGAAAAACTCAATCTCAACCAACTACTCCAAAAGCCCATCGCCATGATGACAGGCGAGGAGCTATGTTTTCTCATCACCAAAAGCATGGAGAACACAGAAGTAGCCACTCCCCAGATGGCATCCAAAGGCAACTACTATGGCATCGAAGGAATCGCCCGTGTATTCGGTTGTAGCGTACCCACCGCAAACCGCATCAAGAAAAGCGGAATCATAGACAAGGCCATCACGCAGATAGGACGCAAGATAGTGGTGGATGCAGACCTTGCGCTGTCTTTGGCAAAAGAAGCAGGTGGCATTCATATAAAGGAGTAGTGGTATGGAAGACGATTGGAAGCAGAAACTGGCGACTGACAGTTACGGGAATCTTGCACGTTCCATCAGCAATCTCCGACTCATTTTCACAATGGACGAGAATCTCGGTCAGATAAGGTACAATACCTTTTGTCAGGATGATGTGTGTTTCAGCCCTTTGTTCCGTAATGTCAACGGTAACAAGATTGATGAGGAATCTGCCGGAAAGATACAGGACTATCTGGAAAGGACATACAGATTACGTCTGACACAGAACAAAGTGTTTGAAATACTGAAGACCACTTCTTCGGAACGCAGTTTCAATCCCGTGCAGGATTTCATCACCCAAGAGGCATGGGACGGACAACCTCGGATAGCTACAACCATCATTGATTATTTGGGAGCGGAGGACATACCGCTTGTCAGAGAACAGACAAAGCTTTGGTTTGTGGCTGCGGTAGCACGGGTATTCAATCCTGGTTGCAAGTTCGATAACGTACTGACCTTACCCGGGCCACAAGGTATTGGGAAAAGCACCTTTTTCAAAGCCATCAGTGGAAGATGGTTCAACGACTCGTTCTCTTTTGCCAGTGGTGATAAGGAGAAAGTGGAAACCATAACCAATGGTTGGATTATAGAAATCAGTGAATTGAACGGTTTAAAACGGGCGAATGATGCGGAAGCAGCCAAAGCTTTTCTGAGCCGATGCAGCGACTATATGCGTCCGGCTTATGGGCATAAGGTGGTGGAGTTCATGCGGCACAATGTCTTTGCAGCGACTACTAATGAAATGAACTTTCTGCAAGGAGACAATGGAAACCGCCGATGGTGGATTATTCCGGTCAAAGGTAACGGTCATGTGTCAGATTGGTTGGAAAGTTTGCAGCGTTCCGTTCCTCAACTATGGGCAGAGGCATATACCTATTATAAGCAAGGAATGAAACTCTATTTGTCGCCGGACATGGAGAATGAGGCCAATGAGGTGCAGATGCAACATTCCAACATTCTTGTTGACCCCATTATGGAAGATATTGAAATGTATCTGGAACGTGAGGTTCCAATCCAATATGCAAGCTGGATGATTCCGACACGACTGGCTTATCAGAAAGGAGCCTACTCAGAGCCAAATTCCACAATGACCTCACTCAATATGGTTTGTGCCCGGCAAATTATAGAGGAACTGCCCAATGATTTGGTCAGACGAAATTCGTCCAAATACACTTCGCAATACATCAACCGCCTGATGGCCATGATTCCGAACTGGAAGCGAAGTGAACAGGAGAAGGTCAAGGGGCTGCATCCAGCCTACTGCGATAAGACGGGACGGACGAAATACCCATGGGTGAGGGTGGACGCTCCAAGTGAAGAGTCCTGCGCGACACTGCCAAGGTTGCCATTCTAATTTCAAAATAAAGGGAAAAAAAACGAATGTCCCAATGTCCCTTTTGCCCTCGAAAAAAGAATAAAAATAGGAAGTAAGCAAAACAAGAAGTTATAAGAAATGCTTGGGACACGGGACAATATAAGCCAACAATATGAGGAAAGAAGAACTTATTAAACAGCTACAAGAACGTGACCTGCTGCTGGCAAATGCGGTCAGCCACATGGTGGAGTATATTCAAGACCGTTACCCTGCGGCATATCCAAGCAAGGCACAGACCGAAGCTGTGAACGACTACCTGCGGAGCGTCTATGCCGACGGGGACGGAAGTATGTCGGAACGGAACTGTGAACACCGCCGTATCGCTTCACAAAACATTACTATTGCTGCCATCCGTGTATTGGATAGTTATCAACTTGATAGGTTGCAAAACGTGCTTGACCACATAGCATACGACAAGGAGTATTATATGCCGGAGAGAGGATGCGGAATGCACCGATGACTTTCTCTTTTGGCTGCACCATTTATAAACCATCTTCAAAATTGACAGACGATGAAAACAAACTTGAATTATTGTATAGTGCTTTCGTCAGAGCAACTTGCATATCTGGCAGGGAGCAAGTATGGCATTGACCGCATGAAAATTCTGCACCAACTTATCGAAGCGGCAGTGCTGAAAGAAAACGATTATGCCATAAAAGGATTTTCCACAACCTTACAAGTGGGGCAAGCCATCCTTTCGGAAGTGGATTTATCCTGCAAGTTAGGCTATGACAAGAAGACCATATCCCGTGTACTTGACAAGATGAACCAATTGGGAATTGTCGCATCCACGCAGAGCAACCGAACAAGCGTTCATACCCTGAAATGTATATCGGCATGGATGTTGGATGGCAACCGAATAGACAATCCTTTCTATGTTCGACTAAAAGACCGGCAAGAAAAAGGAGCAAATGATTACGCACAATCTGATGATATGGTAACCGTCTTACCAATGACTCCACAGGAGGATTCGGATAGCCGTATGGAGGGAAATTTACCCAACTCGAATGAGTGTAGACAAACAGAAGTAATGAATGAAACCTAAGTTTCTGATGCAGTTTTTTCCTTCGTAGGCAAAATGCCTATTATATCAGACGAAGGCGAACTGCTCTCTCCATTTTCTTCTGTTCCTACCAATTCGGCTCCTCCACAGCCTACGGCAGGGGAAGAATCTAATGAGGATATTTCGGCAGATAGTCAGATTTAGTCATATTGGATATGGCGATGATGCCTATATTTTTGTGTGGGGTCTTGCAAGAAGTTCCTATGTCGCACAAATTTGCTGCGCTTATTCGTACCACATAGGCGTATTCCGGCAGTCGCAAGCTCCCACCGTGCTGTTCCTTTTTAGATTGATGTCTCACTCATAACATAACAAAACATGAAGAAGAAAAAGAATATCAGCAATGAAGCTGACGAAGAAAATGACAAGAAAGTTATAAAGCGTACCCTGCGACTTGAAGCCAGAGTAACGGAACAGGAATACGCCAGAGCGAAAGAACTTGCCAAGACCTGCGGTTTATCCATGAGCAACTATGTGCGCCGCACTGCTTTAGGGCAGCATCCACGGCAACGGTTATCTGAGCGTGAGGTAGAAGCCTTATGCAGTCTGACGGATGCAAGGGGCGACCTTATCCGTATTGCGGCAGCAGTAAAGTCCATTCAAGCGGATAAACGTGCAATGTATTTCAGCGATACCCGGTTTGTGGAACAATGGGTGAGAGCTGCTACGCAACTAATCAACCGCTGGAGCCAAATAGAGAATTATCTTACCGAATAAAATTCCTTACCCGTCATGATAGCAAAAGCCAGTACCATACCGCATGGCGCAAATGCCATAAGGTATTCCGTCAATAAAGACAGAGCGGATACAGTCAAAGCCAACCTGTTGCCCGATGACATTTCACCGGAAGCGATGTACGGTCGGATGATGCTCGTGCAGAAGATGTTTGCCGAGAAAATCAACAAGGGCAGACCTCTTGGCAGGAACGTGATAAGAATTGAGATTTCCCCAGCCGAGGAAGAAAGCCGGAACTGGAAGATGGATGATTGGGTACATTTAGCAAACGAGTTCATCCATGTATTTGACTCCATAGACCTTTCCGAGAAGACCAAGCGAGCATCATCAAAACAGACAAACCTCAAAGGTTCGCAGTACATCGTTGCCTTGCATCGGGATTCCAAAAGTGGTATACTCCATCTGCACATTGATGCCAACCGTGTGGACATGGATGGCAAAATCAACGATAGTCATAAGATTGGTAAGAGGGCTGTCATGGCTGCGAATATCATCAACGAAAAGCGTGGTTGGGTACAGTCTGAAGAAATCGGCATACAGCACAGACAGGAAATCACAAATTACTGCATGAAGATACTCCGTGAGATGGATAAGTTCAGTTGGCAACAATATGCAATGGAACTGACAAAACGAGGCTATAAAGTGCATCTACAAGAAGATGATAAAGGCAAGGTTTATGGTTATTCCATCAAACGTGGCAGCTCCAATTATAAGTCATCCGTGTTGGGTGTCGGTCGAAACTTGACTCCATCAAAGATTGAGGCTACTTGGGCAAAACTGTATCAGCAGGAAAGGAAGTCTGAGTCAACAAAATCTATTCCTCAACAAATACGGTCAGCAGATATTACTTTTATTTCACAGCCTGTTATAAAGCATTACGATATTGCGACAGACGAATATCACAGTTATCATGTGGATATTCCCGAAGCCGCTGACAATATTATCCAGCAGGAGTGTTCTTTGGAGGAAGCTCATCCGTTGGCCAAGATTGAAGAGATACAACACACGGCTCTTTTACTCTTTGCCGGGTATTTGGATGCAGCCACAAGCATGGCGGTTTCAAGTGGCGGTGGCGGTTCTGATACAGGAGGCTGGGGAAGAGACAAGGACGAAGACGGACTTAAATGGGCACGCCGCTGCGCACGAATGGCAAACAGCATGTGCAAACGCAGGAGAGGACTTCACAGATAATTCACCTTTTATAAATACAAGAACATGGGTATAGGAAAATCAAGGGGCACATCGCCCATAAATGTCAATGACATGCTGGAGAAGGTTGAAATCAACCAGCAAATTGAGACTGAAAAATCAGAAGTGGATAAACTTCTCGTAGAGATAAGAGAGGCAAAAGAAACACTGATAAAGTTCAATGAGGATTTAGAGAAGGCCATCGCTGCAGAAAGCCACATTGAGGGTGAGCTCAAAGCTGCTGTTGGCAGTTGTGATAATATAGTCAACTGCATCGCAATGCTATAGTAAAAGCAGAACGGGACACGAACTTTAAGGCACCCGGCACTCCTGAGCAACTTGCCCAACTTAGACAACTCATAGACCGTTCTATAGAAAGTTGGAATTCGGTGTTGGCAAATCACCGTGCCGAACAAACGAGGCTTATCACCGAGCATGAATCCAATATGCGCAAAATTCTCAGACAGAATGAAGGCGTTTGGTACTCGGACTTCTGGATGAAAGTCTTGGTGATATCCCTGCTTGTTTATACAATGGGGTTGGGACTGGTTGTATATTGTGTCACATGAAGCATCGCACATGATGATACTATCAATTTTACATAGTTCCTACACCAAAATTTAGCTATAGTATGATTTATATGGTTTACCCTCCTTTTATGGAAATAATAAAATCAGGGGGGCAATAATAGATTAATTTTCGACAAGCAGTCAGTATTATTGCAATTTCACAAGTCTTTTCAGAAGATTTTTATATCTTTGCATTCAACATTAAGAAATTTGCATGGAGAATTTAAATAGAATTAAAGGAGCATTGGCTGATGCTGGCAAAACAGGTGTTTGGCTTGCAAGTCAATTAGGAAAAGACCCCGTAACGGTTTCAAAGTGGTGCACAAACACCACACAGCCCGATTTGCAGACACTGGCAAAGATTTCGGATTTGTTAAAGGTCAACATTAAAGATTTGTTGGTCAATCGTAACATTTATTAATTGCTGACAAAATCAAAATAAAAAGGCATGAGTTGTATTAATTTCAACGAGATATCTTCGTTAATCACAAAGTGGCTTCAGAATTCCTCTATTGAATCTCTACAATTTACAGATGGCAAATTGGTAGAAAAAGCAATTGGTATTGTACTTTATCCCCATCAAGATAATGAAGATTCTTTATTTTTACAACTATGTGCTTTGAACTTTTTGAATGCTGTTATAAAAACAGAAGCATTCAAAAATAAATTGTCTAATGACTTGATCAAATCAAACGCAGCTAGACTGATTAAGACAGTTGATGTATTAAAAAACGATGAAATCTCATACTATTATAGTAAAGAGGAATATTGTTTATATATCAAGCTTGGAAGTATTGTATTTAGTTTTCATCATGTACCATTAACAACTGACGTTTTAAAAGCAAGTTTCGCGCCCCTTATTAAATGGCCTGGCATTCGACTTCAAAGAATAGCGCAGCCTCTGTTAAACTATGCTCTCTCAATGAATAACGAAATAGAGACAACGCCCATGGACATAAATGATGTAATAATAGACGAAGTTGTTGATTCTTCTTCTGTAAATGGCTTTAATTCTGAAAAAATCTTCAATAACGAAAATAATGCTACAGAAGATAATGGTATTGTTTCGGTTAGTGCTCAACGGAAGAACGTTCTTACAGCAATCGAAAAAAACACAATAAAACAACGCGTACTTTCTACTATTGATTCATATTGTTCTCCAGATTCAGAAGGATGGTACGACTTAGTCGAAATTGCTCCAAAGCTCAAGAATAATGGCATTGATTACACAGAATATGGCTTTAAGAAGTTGACTTTATTTTTAGAAGCTGTATTTGAGAATTCTATGCAAAGAAGAAATGAAGGAACTATGGTATATTTAAAATTCCCTTTGAATAACAGTCAAGCTAACTCCAACTCACAATGTATATTAAAAAAAGTGGATAATAATCAAGATTGTTACGATATTCTGAGTGGAGTTCAGGTGGGCGATAATGTTGAAATAAATAGTTTTGGGAACATAAAAGCTGGTATAATTAGTGTTCTAAACAAACATTTTGTTCAACTTGAATTAAAAGGTGGTCGTTCTATTAGAATTAAATGTGATTCAATAGACAGTATAGAGTCTGCGTTTTTATTTAATAACCTTATTGACCTTTCTTTTGCCAACGACATTATTAAAAACGTTCTTTTGTCAGAAGGATTATATACATCATCATTAATCAGGACGAATGCTACCATAACAATGGCAGAAAGTCGAAGAATATGGTTAGTAACCGACGATGGAAAGAATGCTTCTTGTTCAAAAGTAAGTCTTATAGGAATTAATAAAGAAAATCTTATAAAAGGTCAGCGAGTATTTGCATTTCCATTTAAAGGCGAAAAGGCATATTGTGTACTAATGGAGATGACATATTATGAAGTCTTTGAATGCTTTAAAAAGTTAATTTCGCAAAAGAAAGATAATAGTAAGGATATACAAAGAGCCCAGATATTTAGTCTTTTGAGATTCATTTTGGAGAATACTAATGCTCCTGAGAATCAAACTAAGATTAAACAGCTAAAAAAACAACTTAAATCATTTATTTCGTCACCATCTTTGTCATTAGATAGTTATGCTGACGATGACACATCTGATACTATTGCCTCTGTGATAACATCTACTAATAACCAAGAAGATGATTCTGCAGAGGTTCAGGCAGCTAATAACAACATTGAAGAAATGATTGATAAAGAACCCAATAAAAGACAGTCAGAAACTTCAAATGTGGAAATATATAAGCCGGAATCAACATCATTAGAGGGACCAAAGGTTATAGGATATATTAACCTTGACGAAATCCGGGATCCAAAGAAGAAAAACAAAAATGCATCTGAAGAAGAAAAGACTAAAGATACTGTTATGGTTGACTCCAAGAGCGAAATGCTACCATCTATGGGCAAAATTCTAAGGATGGGTCCCATGTATGGATGGATAAGCCAGAATAATCAAGAAGACAACTTGTATTTCAATACAACAGAACTAGTTTCTTATGCAGGTATTATTGAGGCTCCTTGTGTAGGTGATGAAGTCATATTTACACTGGGGCAAAATGCTCGAGGTGCAATGGCTGTATGTATCCATAAACAATGTGCCCGTGAAACTATTGAAGAACTAATTGAAAAAACTCAACGATATGACCCCAAAACTTGTGCTCGTCTAAAAAAATATATCGAAGATTTCGACAACTTGTTTACAAATACGATTGAGACTAACGAGAATCTTACATATTACCTAAATAGGATTGGAGTAAACATTAAAATGCCATTTTCTCCAAATGATGCAGAGAAACTATTTGCCGAAAAACTTTCTGCTGAAGAATACGCGAAGGGAATAAACTTGTTGATAGATGAAGTTATAAAAACTGATCCGTCAAAAAGTTATAATCTTTTTTTAAGATCCTTTAGCTATACCAAATCGCATAAAATGTATGATGTGTCAGAGTCTCTTATAAAAAAGGCTCTTGTTGTATTTAAAAAGCAAGATGGTAAAACAAAATATTTTAAGGGATTGCTTAAGACTATTAATACCTTGTCAAATAGAATTGAGATAACCGAGAAATCAATAGATAACATCATCAATTCTATTGGTCAATCATCCGTACATTTACCTTTATATGTAAAAAATGCTATTCTGAATCACAAAGATTTTAACGGAATCACCCCAGATCAGGAAACAATTAGAACCGGATTGTATAAAGAAGAGTATATTGATGAGGTAAAGGATTATATAAAACAAAACAATGCAGATGATTTAGCATATCTTACTTTAATCAAGCTTCAATTAGCTTTCCACATTGTTGGGTATAACCCAATGGAAGATGTTCTCAATTTTCTTTTAAGCCGAGCCAAGAACATTTTAGCTATTGGAGATGAAAAGTTGTATAGTGAAGTTAGATATCTCCTTAGATTATATTATCGTAATAGAAACTTTGATACCAACTTGGACTATACAGTTGGCCTGTACCTTATGACTTTAGGTGAATATACTCCATCTGACATTGAAATGTATACGAGTATGTGGAGGGTGCGAGAAGTACGAGCTGGATACAAACTTGCAGACTTGTTCAAGAAGGCTGTTGAGAGTGATGTTGACAATAAGTTAGACCTTGCTATGCTGTCTTATTCTAATCCTGCGATTAGACAACGAATTTTGAAAGAATATGAAAGCTTAGGTAAAAACTTCGATAGCATCGACGAGTTTCCTTCGTTACTTAAAGAGTTAAATAATAGATACATACAATATTCCACCGATCCTAGAATTAATTTCATGTCTTTTATTTCGTATCTTCAGACGAGTACAATATTACTGAATAGCGAAATGAATATTATTGAAAATGATTTTGACAAGATAGTATCTTTGGTTACAGATTTTAATATAGGTCAAAAATATACTTCAATACTTAATGCTTATAAGAATATTGATCAAAAGATTGCTAATATCACATCAAAACTATCTTCTAACCCCACTGAAATAGGATACGAAACTCTTTTGCCGTCTTTGAGTCTTTTGAAAAATAATATTTACTCAAAATTTGTAGAAATAGAGCAAAGGGTAAATCCTACAATCACCATCTCGATTTTGGAATCAGTAGTGTTGGAAGATTCCCAATCAGCAGAATTAAAAGTTGAAATTAGGAATTCTAGCGATAGTGCTCGTGATGTACATATAAATAGGCTTAAAGCATTTGGAGGCGATCTGACAGAGGCTAATACTGTAAACATTGATGTAAGGCTTTCTGCGGATGAAGAAAAAACCATAAGCATAGAACTACATATGTGTGATAGGGTTTTCAATGAGAACGCTGCAGAGGTAGAGTTTGAAATAGATTACGATGATATTTTCATCGCAACAGATCAGCGTGTACACGAAACAAAGATTGAAGGACGAACTATAAGATTCAATAAAGAAACATTTACTGAAATTGATAATAAGTTCCGCCATGCATCAGGTGGAGAAGAACTTGAGGCTGGCGATTCAATGTTCTATGGTAGAGAATCACTTATTGTTAACATTCAAAATGCCATATTAAACGGTTCTAAAAATCAGATCGCAATATATGGACAGAAACGTTCTGGAAAAAGTTCGTTGCTTAATCAGATTATTGGTAGGCTTGAGTCTACTGAGAATGGTTCTGTAATATGTGGTAAATTTAGTTTACAAGGACTCCCAGACGAAGAGTCTAATCCTGTTAATTGGATACTGAGAAATATTGCATATTCGTTATTACGTGGGATAAGAAAATCTCGTATCAAAAACATCGATAAGTCTATTTTAGAATTATTCAAGACTGAGTCTGATGCGTTTACTGCTTTAAGGGAATTTATAGAATACATAAACACGATTGTCGAATTGCAAAATAGTCACTTTGTAATTCTAATTGACGAATTCACTTACCTTTACCAACTAATTAAGGACGGGAAAGTCAGTGAAGACTTTATGAGAAGGTGGATTGCTCTCATAGAAACTCCTGATATCAATCTACAGACAATTGTTGCTGCACAAGATACCCTACCACATTTCATGAATGAAAGCTATGCTTCAAATTATTTCAACAAATTCAGCAAAGAGCCTCTGTCATATCTGTCTAGAGAGGAAGCTATTCAGCTTATTAAAGACCCAATCAAGAATGTTGTATTTCTTAATCATGCAGAAGAACTAATTTATGAATACACATCTGGAAGTGCATTCTTTACACAGATTTTCTGTACTAGGTTAGTGGATTATCTTAACTTCAAGAAATCTCGTACTGTAGGGAAAGAAGAAATTGAAACTGTTGCCAATCGTCTATGTACAGGAACTGACAGACTTGAACCTTCTACGTTTGAGTGTTTAACTAAAGAAGCCGATGGCTCGGATTTTTATGAGAGCGACAACAAAAGGATCCTTAAAGCAATCGCTGAGCAAACTAGGGCGGGCGGACATGTTAACATGGAAGATCTTGATGTTGATATGCCACAAGAACACATTAAAGAGGTACTAAACAATTTGTATTCACGTAGAGTCATTTCTAAACAAGGTGAAGATTATTCTATAAATGTTAAACTATTTGTAAAATGGATACTCAACAATTAAATGGTTTTAAGACTATGAATCTTTATAGAAATCCTTTTGCTTCTCCCACAGAGGAAGCAATAGGAACTGATTTTATTGGTAGAAAATCTGTATTAAAGAAAATGCATGAATATATTATTAATGCAGATAAAATTTCCAATTACCATATTGTTGGCTTGCCAAGAATCGGAAAGTCATCTCTCTTGAAAGCCTTCAAAACAATGATTCAAGAGAATCATTATTCACATGATTTGGTTGTTCTCTATATATCATTAGACGAGTGTGATAATTCAAATGACATGTGGAGAATAATTGGAAAGGGCATTCGCAAAGAACTAAAAAAACAATTTCATTCGAGTGATAAATACACTAACTTTATTGACGAATTGGATTTTGAGGATGTTGACGAGAATAATATTGATTACGAATATGTATGCTCCGTTGCTAGATGTATGAAAGCATCTGGTTTCTTGGGGTTAATCTTGATAGATGAGTTTGATAACTTTTCTACGATAGCAACAAAAGGAACTGTTGGACAGGTAAGAACTCTGTTTAGTGGTTCTGAATATGGACTTCGGGCAGTTGTTGCATCGAGACGAATGGTAGAAAGAATTGAAAAAGAGGTAGAAGGAGCTTTAAATTCTAACGTTTCTATTCTTGCATCAACTTTTGTTAATGGTTATAAGCTAAAAGCCTTCAATGAAGATGACATGAAAGATTATTGGGTATCGATTGAAGAGAAAATTGGTGTCGCTGTGTCAAATAGATACAAGGAAGAGACCGATTATTATGTTGGAACTCATCCCTGCTTACTAAATTTACTAAACGGAAGCTTTTGGGCTGAAAAAGAAACAAAAGATTACATTTGTGATGATGATTCGAATTTAAAACTTAGCGAAGAATTAATAAACAAATTACATGATTCTTTTAATTGGGCAGTATGGAGAGATATGGAAAAATGGCAATTATTGCGTTCTCTTATCTTGTCTACATGGGGACCTGATGATGAAATTCCAAACAGCGAATTATCAGAATTGGAACGTTATGGCATTATTGACAAATCTCAGTTTCTTTCCGAATCAAGTGGTCCGATACGAATTGCTATTTCTCGTTATTTTACCGAATGGATGAATCTTAAACGATATGTTTTGCCTTTTGGCGACGAATGGTCAAAAGCAGAAGGAAATATGAGAAAGATCGTCAAGTGTTTTTGTGATGATATGTATCAAGGATATGAATCTAAGATGATTAGTCATTTAGAAACTAAGAATGCAAATACGCTTGAAAAGAATGTTGATCCAAGATTCACAGCAAAAGGCCGCTTTGATGCTATGAAGAATAAAATGAGTAAGGCTATTAACAAGTATCCCGACATGTCATCTTCTATTATTGACTATAGTGACCCATCTGACTTGCCAGAGATATTCTTCAAGCGTGAATGGTCATGGTTTCAACAAATATTCTCAAAAACTTGGGATGAGTGGCGAGAAAAATTTGCAACTATGAATGAAATCCGCAATATAAAATTGCATAATAATCAAGGGGTTCCTCAAGTCCGCATTGAACTCGCAAAGAAATACTGCCATGAAGTAAATGAAAGAATAGAGTCATTTTTATCTATACGTGGGATTATTATTTAAACATGCAACGTAAAAACCTCTTTGATGGCGAGAGCTATAAGGCTGAATTTGCTATAATAACCTATCGGTGGCTGATGAGCCGTCGATGGGTTACTAATGCAGATATTATGGCAGATAGGTTAGGGTGCTCTATAGAAGAACTACCAGCAAATTTATCCAATTGTGATGGTTATGGCGAACTAAAGAAGATAGTTTGTATTGTAAAGAAAGCCATCCGCGACAAACTGGGTGTTCACAATAAGAATGTTGACGATTGCTTTGAGGAAGACGGCAATAATAAGAACAGGCGATTCCGTTACATAGGCAAGGATAATGATCCTCTCGCAGAAATGCGTAATGCTAAGGTTATCAACAACCTTCGTCAATACTGGAAGTTCTGTCAAGGTTCTGCAGGTTTCTTTCCAAAATCATGGTTGGAGTACTTCTTCAAGGATTGCCAAGATCTGCTTGACATAAAAGTTAAACGACAAAAAGGAGAACAAGTAATAAGCGCAAGTCTTGACCGCATTCTAACCAACATAGAGTACTTGCCTTCTCTGTATGAAGCCATCACGAACAAAATGGTTATGGAGATAGACTATAAGCCATTTGAAGAAGAAGTAATCACACTAATGTTCCATCCACATTACTTGAAGGAATATAATGGCAGATGGCATCTTTTCGGTCATGCAGACGGACGAGTTCCAGAATATGGTTATAACATAGCTCTCGACAGAATACAATCAAAGCCTCGTGAAAGGGGCAAAGTTGAATATGTGCCAGCTCCGAAGCACTTCTATGATGCGTTTTTCAAGGACATAGTTGGCGTAAGTCATAGAAAAGATGCCCATAAGGAACATATTGTTATACGTGCGCGTTCATTATATATTTATAAATTAATGGACACAAAACCTCTTCATCAGAGTTATGCCGTTGTGAAATCTTTCGGCACGTATGACGATGGAGAGTATGCGGAGTTCTCCATTGATGTAGAACCGAACAACGAATTCTACGGACGCATACTTCAGATGGGAGCAGGATTAGAGGTTGTTTCACCAGATTCCGTTCGGAAAGAAATTGCGCAACGAGTACGTGATTTAGCCAATTTGTATCCTCACGAAAAATAGCGGAATGGTTCCAAAATAAGAGGAACCATTATACTCACTTCCACTTGATTTTATTAACTAAAAACGCGTTACTTTTGCAGCGTCAAACTTCGACACCACCTCGGAGTTGACGCTGCAAATCGTTGGTGGGGTACAACAAAATCTGCACACTATGAAACAAGCAACAAACAGCAGCAAGAACTCTATGAACAAGAAAGCAAGCCAAAAGCAATTCGCAACAAACAGGAAGGCAGAAGCAAATGCTCACCATAAGGTCAACAAGAAATGGGAGTTGATAAAGAATACCCCTCGATATCGCTCTGCATTAGCAAAAGAAGTGTGTGAAACTATCACCAAGAAAATAGAAATAGAAGTCCTAAACGGAATACTCCTCAATCTAAACATCAGGAGTCAGGCTAAGACTCCAAATGTACAGAACCGCATACTGAGACGTATAATCGAAAAGCGTCAGGCACAAGCAAATCACAAGAAACATGGACGCACAAATGATCTCACCTTGATGTACGTTTCCATAATCTGCACAAGCCGCTGCATGGAAGCCATTCGTAAGAAACGGGTTGCCGCATAACCTAACAAGAAACAACGTATTGGTTCCAAGTACAAAGGAACCAATACTCTTGAAAAAGGTTTAGGTCGGTACATAAAAACCATATAACTTCGCACTGCAATTCCGAGAGAGTTGGTTTTGTTTTACATTATTTATCAAAACAGAGGTGGCGGCCCATTCCGCTAAACAGACAAAATCGAAAGAATATGAATACATCACTCGCACTCGTTGCCGCAAAGGCACTCCCAGCCCTCTCGGGCAGTTCCCTCACCTACAACCCAGAGAAGAACGTGTTCCTCACCCTTGGTTATACCAGCGCAGCAGGAAATACCTACTACAAAGCAATCCGGTTCTCTAACCGACTGGCCGTATATTACCACATAGGTGAAGGATATGCTCACACCTTCTTGAACGGCATTACGCTTTTCGCATGGAACGGGCAGAAAGCGAATATCATTGCACAAAAATTTTGGGGCGGCTGCAATTGGAGATGCTTCAACGAGCGAACGGCCAAAGAGGAAAGCATTGTCATGCTGAAGGACTTCCTTGCAGGACAGGCAAAGGCTATGGGAAGTATCATTGCTGACAGCCAGCTACTCGCCTTCTCCAGAAACATGATTGAAGAAACGCAGCAGAAGTTGCTCCAATAAGCTGATAAGCAAGAAAAAAGTAACCAAGTCCATAAACTAAGAAAAACTAACAAGAGATGGCATCACTTGCAAAAGCAATCAACAAAGACTTGTTCGACAAGATTCTGCCAACATTTGGCAACCCAAGAGTTCACGTCCCTGTGTGGGATGAAGGTCAGAAAATGTTCCTTTGCGAGGAATATGAAAGTGGTAACGGACATCGCTACTACAAAGGCGTACGATTCTGCGACCGTATTGTCATTGTGGAGAAAGTGGGGCTTTACCACACTTGGACTTACATCGACAGCATTGAGGTCTATGCCTTCAACGGTACAAGACTGGAACTTGTGCAGAAACGTGACTACGACAAGACGTTCCGTAACGAAGAATTCATCCGTCAAGAGTCGGAAACCATGGTATGCAACTACTTCGAAGGCGTTCTGAAAGCACAGAGGTCAGCTATGCCAAAGGAACAGCTCGAAGCACAAGCCAAAAGCATCATCGAAGGGTGCTACAAGAGTTTTCTCGATAACGACTTCAACACACGCCTCACCCAAATCCTTCCACAACTTGAACAGAAATAGAACATGCAGAATACCCAGATAGACCCACTGAATCACGAACAGCAACTTGCGTATGAACTTGTTGCCAACACAAATTCCAGTTTCTTCCTAACGGGACGTGCTGGTAGTGGTAAGACAACCTTCCTCCACAACGTTCAGAAGTTGGTTGGGAAGCAGTTCATCACTCTTGCCCCAACAGGTGTAGCAGCCATCCTTGCCGGGGGTGACACCATTCACTCTTTTTTCGGTCTTCCGATGGAGATTTGTACTCCTGGAACATGCGGAAAGATGAACGAGGCAAAAATCCTCACTCTTATCCATGCAGATAGCATCATCATTGACGAGGTATCAATGGTAAAATGTGATGTGATGGATGCTATCGACTATACCATGCGCAAGGCTCTCAGAAACAACACTCCATTCGGAGGCAAGCAAATGATTTTTGTTGGCGACATGTTCCAGTTGCCTCCTGTCGTAAGGCAAGGACCAGAAAAAGATCTGTTGAAAGACTTGTATCACACGGAAGACTTCTTCTTTTATAAGTCGAATGCCATTAAGCGCATGCGACTCGTAAAGATTGAGTTTCAGAAGGTGTATCGTCAGGATGATGCACACTTTCTTCACATTTTGGAGAATGTGCGCATGAATAAGGTAACTCCAGAGGACATCACGCATCTTAATGATCGCGTACGCGTGCCAAATGAGGAAGACGGTGCTGTCATCACCTTAGCTTCCATCAACAAGACTGCTGACAAGATTAACCTTCAGCGACTGGAGGAGATTGAAGCAGAGGAGTTCGTGTACGAAGGTACTGTTGACGGAACTTTCGAGGAGAAACGTTTTCCTGTAGAACTGAAACTTCGCTTGAAAGTTGGTGCACAGGTGATGTTCACACGCAACGATCTGCAAAAACGTTGGGCAAACGGTACGCTCGGAAAGGTGACCAAACTCACCAAGGACGAGATAAGCGTCACGCTCAACAATGGCGAGACGTATGTTGTGCCTTGCTGCTCTTGGGAATCGTATAGCTACGACTATAACAAGGAAGAACGTAAGATGAAGAAGGAGTTGACAGGTACCTTCACCCAATATCCTCTGAAACTGGCATGGGCAATTACAATACACAAGAGCCAGGGCATGACTTTCGACAAGCTTTCGCTTGATCTGAGCCGAGGGATGTTCGCAGCTGGCCAACTCTATGTGGCACTCAGCCGTGTACGTACACTGGAAGGTCTTTATCTCTCAAAAAACATTATTCCTCAGTATGCTCACACTAGCCGTGAAGTCCTTACTTACGCAAGCGAGTACAATAACGAACAGCAGATCGATAACGAGATTGAGAGCGGAAAGGCAGTTTATAGTGCTCTTCAGCAGAATGACTACGACGAAGCAGCAAAGCAGTATCTGATGCTCGTGACAAAGAAAGCTGAGAATGGCGACTTCAAGGAGGCGATGCAGCAGGCAAAACGTTTCCTGGACATACTAGTATGTGACGAGCATCTGTATGGTTTGATAGAGGACATTCCGGAAAATCTTCTTCATACGAGCCATTGGGCTCCGAAGTTCATTGCAGCCTTGCTGAGTCTTTACGCTCAGAAGTACAAGGATGCCTTGATTCTTATCGGCGAGGTTCTTGAAAGACATCAATGTGCAGAGGCACTATACATTAAATCGCGTGCCTTGGCAAAACTTGAACGCTACACAGAAGCAGACGATACCAACTGCCAGTTGGCGAATGTGTTTGAAATGGCAACACCTGATGCAAAGGTTCTTTTCATGATTGCCATACTCAATGAGATGCACATAGGAGACCCTGGACTTGACCTTATGCGAAAGTTGGTGGAAGCACGACCAAAGTACGACCTCGGCATCCTCGCCTTGCGCACATTGATGCAGAGACATGGTTTACAACTCGACAAGTTGTCGGACAATAACTGTGAGTTAGTGGACCTTTTCAATTCTGATGCTACAGAAGAGGAATTCCTTGCCGAACTGAAGGTGTGCCGCGAGAAAGCACCTAAAGCAATTACTTACCTGATTCGTCGAATCAAGAAGCAGGTATTCAACGAAGAGCAACCCGTCGATGAGTGACGGGAAACTCTTCTCATACCTCAAAATAGAAACATAGAAAAACTAAGGCGCGTTTTCCTGTAAATATATGTGGCTATTTTTTATTTCTCCTATATTTTTGATTGCTGGCATTAGGGTGCTCAGGATTGGTCATTTCAAGATAGCCAGCTTCGACAAGGGCCATGATGTATGTCTGTATGTTCTTGCTATGATATGTCACACCCGCTCTTTCGAGAATTTCCTTGCTGCTACGTGGTACACTACAAAAGTTTACTATATCCTTCTGCTTATTTGTTATTTTAGGACGTTTAGTGTCAGAGTCGGCATTGAAAGTGTCAGAGTCGGAATCTAAGTCAGTGTCAGAGTGTCTAAGTTTAGTGTCAGAGTCTGTATTAAAAGTGTCAGAGTTGGTATCTAAGTTGGTGTCAGAGTGTCCAAGTTTAGTAACTAAGTTGCCATTTACTTGGTTACTTTCTTCGGTTGCTTGGTTACTATTTTCGCCAACTTGGTCACTTCCTTTGCTAACTTGGTTACCTCTTGGCCTATTTATCGTAATCACGAACTCATTAGTCCTGTCATTGTTGTTGAACGAAACATTCATATCCTCAGATAAGGCACGAAGCATACCGCTACCTGCTCCTGTGTAGGGAAGCAAGTGGATGGCATTTGTGAAGAGGAACATATTGCGTGGCATGGAAGTTCCCACAACAATGTCATCTATGGTAAGCCCATTGGGAAGAGTTCCGGGACTGTGTATCTCCACCCTATCATCAAAAATGAAGATGCGGATAGGAGCAGTCGCATTCAGTGAGCGATGCACTAAAGCATTTACGGTAAATTCAACAAGGCTGATGTATGGAATCTCCAATGCTCCTTGCGAGTTAAACTCATGCCCGACTTGTATATGACGTAAGTTTCGGTTGAAGAAATCCATAATGGTTTCAAACTGATGAAGCAGATTACCCTCAATGTCGGCATCATTCACCTTATCGCGGAACTGTGTACCGCCAAGATTGTTGCCCACAAAGCAGATACACTTTGCTGTCATGGCTGGAAGCCAACGCTGGGTGTACTTGCCAAACAGTAACATTGCAGCCACTGTAATTTTTCCATCGGGCCGGATGAAACGTAGATTACGCAGCAGTTTCTCCCCATCGTGCCCACTGGCAATTGCAGAGCAGACAGTATTTAAAGAGGCTTCACGTAAAGCATCGCCTACCCAACCCTTTCTCACCAATGCTTTTTCAAACTTGTTGCTTAGGAAATTTTTGATGGTATTCTCGTCCAAGTCCTTAATCGTAGCATCCCGAACCCCAGCTTCATCAGGCGAGAAACTGCCGCAGTCGGTCATCATCTCGGCAAGTTCGGCATTATCGAACACCTTGCGCTTGTCGGCACCGTTCTTCACCCACACAATACCCCGATTGTCGTGGTAAGGCTTATTCACCCCTTCTTTAATATGAGCCACAACAAGGCTTCCGCCATCCACGGAAATAGTTTCTACATCAACAAGGATGGCAGGAACAACATTCTCTGATGCGATGTTGCTAAGTGTGTTCGTGGTTTCCTGTACTTCCAGATATGACAAAGGATTGAGACTGCCGGTTTTGTCCTTCACACCAACGACCAATGTTCCACCACGTACATTGCTGAATGCCACCAATTCGCAGCCGATGTCGTAGCTGTCAAGGAGCCGTTCTTTGAACTGCATCTTACTGACCTCGCCAGACTTTATCTGTTGGATAATATCTATTTCATTCATTTTTTCAAATGTTTTTGGTTGAGTAGTCTACCTGCATCAATATTCAAAGCTTCTGCTATTCGCAGGAGGTTTCTTGCGTCAGGCTGCATGGTATTCGTCACCCATTTGGAGACAGTAGCCCTGTCTTTTCCTAATTGCTCTGCCAGCCACTTACTACTTTTTTGTTCTTCAGCAAGCACAATCTTCAGCCTGTTAATCATTTCTTTTTCCATAAAAGACATTCCTTTCGGTGTAAAGGTACAAATAAACCCAGAGAATCAAGATGAAATATATCAAAAAAGAGTATTTATACGACAAATAATTGGCTATAGCACCAATCAAATCCCCTTACTTATTGATTTATATGTGAAAGGATGATTGAGTTGATAAAAATTTAAATTAATTTTGTATGTTCACTCCTGAGAAAAACTCGTTTCAGACACACTTAAAGAAACACTACTGTTAAAAATAAACGTATGGGCAAAATATATAATATTAAAGCATAATGAAACTCATTAAGGCCAATAATCTCAAACGATGGGCAGACACGTTGGAAATCCGGGGTTTGCTTTCTGAGTTAATACGCCGATTGGTGCATGTAACCAAGCCGCATCTTTCAAAGGTGTACATACCGACTGAAGAAAGCACTCATTCTGCCGGATGGGATGGCATTGTTATTTCTGAAGATAATGACACTTATCTGCCAGCTGGTACATGTCTTATTGAAATGGGAACAAATGAGAATGTTGCGGCAAAAGCTAATGACGATTATACAAAACGTACAAAAGACTCTTTAGGATTTGAGAAAGAAGAATGTACTTTCGTTTTCATCACTCCTCGCGAATGGCCAAAAGCTCCATCTTGGGAAACAGACAAAAACAAACTGAATGAGTGGAAAAAGGTTAAAGTGATAACAGCTGTAGAATTGGAAGATTGGTTGTCTTATTATCCTTCTGTTGCTTTATGGCTGACAGAAAAACTTAACATCTCCCATAGGGTGAAGATTCAGAGCATAGAATCATATTGGCACCAATGGTCAACCAACGACAAAGGGCAGCAACTTTGTTATAGTGTTGCCATTGGAGGACGTAAGGAATCTGTCAAAGAACTTTTGGAGAAAACAGAAAATCATATTGCGATAGATGTTTGTTCCCATTCTATAGAAGAATCGCTTGCATTTGTCGTGGCTGCTATATTACAATACGGAGATGACAGCCTTAAAAATAGAGTGCTTTTTGCGAAAGACAATGAAACCACAGGCTTATTGGCTTCACAATGTTCCAATATGGTTATTATCTCTAGTGGAGATGATAAAAACATTGATCCAAACGAGAATTGTTTGGTCTATGTTGCACATCCATCTTCAAGAAGTAAAAGTGGAGTGTCTATCACTCTACAGACACCAGAGCCAGACGATTTTATTAATGCTTTAAAAGAAAGCGGATTTAATGAAACGCAAGCAAGGCAGCTTTGTTCTGATACAGGGCGAAGCACAGCTATCTTGAGAAGAAAACTTGGTTTTGAACGCAATAATCCTGATTGGGCGAAGCCTGAAAATATCAGCCGATTACTTCCGGCTTTTCTGATTGGGCGTTGGCTGAATAATCAGGAAGGAGACAAAAAATTAATTGAGGAGCTTTCAGGGATCGAATATTGCCAATTCGAAAATCTTATTCAGACATTTGCTAAAGGCAACGATAGTCCTTTGGGACTTATTGATAGTCTATGGTATGTTATATCTCCATTTGACGCTATAAATTATGCAATAGATTTTATCACACCCCAATACTTGGATAGATTCTCTGCTATTATTGACAAAGTCGCAAATGATATTGACCTTGATGACAAAAAGGCAGCCACGACTGATTCCTTATTCTGGCAAAAACATAATACGAAGTATAGCTATTATGCTAAAGAAGGGGTATTCTTGACATTGGTGTTATTGGCTCTTCGAGGTGACAAAAATGCTCAACTGATTCCGTGGGTTGACGAAAAGGTTAGAGCAATATTAAATATAAACACTTTAGAATGGTGGTTTAGCTATTGCAAACATAATCTGATATCTCTCTTGGCAGAAGCTTCGCCTCAGGTTTTTATTCAGAGAATTGAAGATGATGTGATGAGCGATAATTCTATCATCCGTGAGATGTTCCGAATCAATTTTGAGCATACCTCCTTGTGGGGTAATAGCTCGCACTATGGATATGTTTTATCTGCATTGGAAGACTTGGCCTGGCCTGCAGAGAATCTTTCCAGAATTAGCCGAATCCTGTTTGAACTCTCGCCTTTAGGGAAGAAAGAAGGGTATGCTGGAAATCCTTTTGAGTCGTTGTGCAAAATATATTGTCTCTGGATGCCTAAAACAAAAGCAACCATAGAGCAATGTTTTATGGTACTTGAATCCATGGCAGAGGAGTTTAGACCATTTGTTTTTAGACTTTGTAGATGTTTAGTGAACTATAGTCGTCAATCACAAAGCATTAATGGCCGCATAATGCGGTGGAGATATTTCGGAGAAGACGTTAAAGCCGTGACAATGGATGAGTTTTTGACAGCATTAACAGCTACAGTGAGGATGTTGATACAAAATTGCGATTATAGCAATGATGCTATTGAATGCATGTTGGAAACAGCGACTGCTCCTGACTTGCCTGCTCATCTTAGGAAAGAAGTCCAAGATGCGATTTCTTCAAATATAGATTTTCTGAAAGGTAAAAATAAGTTCTGTGACAAAATAAGAGAAAAAATATATCATTTTGAAGAAGCCCGTGATTCAGATTGGTGTATAAGTGATGATGAGATGAACTGGCTAAAAAATCTCTTAGAAGCCATATTGCCAGATGATATTATTGAGGCTAACTTGTGGAAATTCAAGGCATTTTTGCCTGTACATGAACTACATCGGAGAGAGGATGATATACGTAAGTGGACAGAAAAGCAGTTGAGTTTCAGAGTAGCTGCCGTGAAAGAACTGTACAAGCGGATAGGATTCGATGGTTTAAGAAAGATTGTCGAGAAATCTGAAGACAAATATCAAACAGGCCTTGCATTTGCAAAATTCAAGACCACATACCCGATGATTGATTTTGTTTTAAACGAAGGTTTTGACAATCAACTTTTAGCAGGATTCTTTGTCTCTTTATTCAACACAAACAAGGAACGCTATTGGAAAGTAGTGAAGAAATACAATAATCGGAATGATATTCTTATTAGCATCGGAACAAATGAAGAATTAACCAGATTTGTCGAAACTCTACCAGAAGAAGCTAAGGAAAATTATTGGAAGACCGTATCTGTTTGGTGCTATTCTGACGATACGCTGAACATAATGACAGAGCAACTGCTTAAAGTGGGTAGGTATGGCGATGTATTATCTTTGCTACGTCATGTTAGTTATGGTGGGAAGGACATTCCTGTTGCACCAGCCTTTAATGCCTTACAAGGATGGTTGAACAATATTAAAACACCAGAATTTGAGCAGTACAGGCATGATGCAGAAGAAATACTGGAATATCTTGATAAAAATCCAAATGTCAAAGATGAACAAATAGTTAGTTTAGAACTTTTACTTAGCGAAATTTTCCATCTGGATTCTGATTGTCGCCTGTATCATTCTATTTACACAGAGCCAAAAAATTTGTTAGAACTAATATCATTTGCATACCGTGGAGATGAAGATTTTGACGATAAGACTTATTCTGATTCAGAGAGAAACATCGGGTTGCTTTCACTGCGTTTTATCAAAGGCCATGTAAAAAGTTGCCCTGGATTGACAAAAAACGGGACATTAGATGAAGATGCTTTGATGAAATATGCCGATGAATTTATGTCTCTTGCAAAAAGAGAGAAGTATTTTCATGCTGCAAAGATAGTGTTTGGTCAATTGTTAGGCAACATTCCTGACAGGGAAGACTACCCACAGAATGTTCTCTGTAAACTATTGACAAAATATAGTGAACATGGTCGTGACAAATCAATCCTAAATTCTTTTCGATGCCAGTTCTTTAACAATCGTGGTATGACCTCACGTCTGCCCTACGATGGAGGACGAATTGAAAGAACACGAAGTGAGAAATACAAGAAATATGCAGATAAGACACGCTACACGTACCCAGATGTCGCATCAATCTTCGACTCATTGAGCCGAGATCATGAATTTGATGCATATCGTATGGACAATCAAGCTGAATTGGCAAAAATTGGGTACTAAAATATGATGCGATATTTAACATTGACTATTAATATAAAGTAATAGTGCTGTATCCCTAATGAATTTAACGGCAATATACAATCTCTCAAATTCTGCGTAAACAATGCGTAAACAAACGGTTTCAGTTATGGGTATTTAATGAGTTTTATAAGAAATAGTGAAATTTATAACTACTTGATATTCAGCAAATATTGATAAAATAAACTATCGCAGAATATCATTTTATCGTTCTCATAATCTGGAGGTCCCTGGTTCAAGCCCAGGCTGGTCCACAAAGCATAAAACAAAGGAAATCAAGCCGTTACAAAGAGATTTGTAGCGGCTTTTTTCTTTGCACACAAAAGTTCATTGCACACAATTTGCACACAGCTTCCGAGAAGTACTGATAATCAATGATAAACGAAACACACCGGTAAATTACATCGCATTTCATCTCGTTTCTTTCTTTCATAACTATTGCCTTACCGGTTGAGGTTTTTCACCGATAGTATAATACAAATAAAAGGGATAAGCTACACACCGATAGTTATCCCTTTTATTCTCAAAATCACTTTTTGATAGGAGGAATGAGCCCGTATTTTGCGGCTATTTCAAATAAGCGGTCACTGTTATATCGATACTGCCCCACTATCATAGCGGAATATTCACTATCAGTTTCATCATAGTCATAATTGGGATAAAAACTACTAACCTTATGGAATAAAGCCCTACCTTCCTCATCAAACATATTCTTAATGATATTGCCAATAGCAATCCAATCGTTGTAATAATAAGTAATATCCACTTGACTTCATCAATATAAAGTTCGCGTTCCCTTTGAGCTTCCTCATGTTCTTTGATATTCCTTTCCAACCGCTCAAAGTAAGCGTCACCGAGTCCTTTCTCTTCAAGTGTTTTATCAAACATATCAATGATTTCATCTGAAAATTCTTCTTCATCGTCATCTTCGGTCCAATCATCCAAAGTGGCAAATATATCTTCCCCGTTATCTTCTTTCTCTGGTGAAGAAGTATCTTCAACCTCTGTTTCATCCTCGCACTCAATATCCGGCCCTAACATATCGATAAGCTCGTCAATGGTATACTCTCTTTTTTCTGGAGTATTCTCCGCAACGTCTTCTTGGGTAGTAGGCTCGTTTACGCTCGCTTCCTGTTCTTGAACAACAACAGGCTTTTCTTCTACTGCTTTCTTTTTCTTTGGAGATTTCTTTTTAGCTCCTACAACCTCAGTAGTCAAAGGTTGTTCTTCTTGGGTTCTTTTCTTACGTGTCATAACTTTATTTATTTTGACATTAATAATTTTCCGAGTAATTGAATTTTCGGTTAATACATATATCCACGATATTGTCAGAATATAAGGGAATAGGGTATTTTAACTATATTATTAAGCCCTCGCACCAGTAATTTAGCACAAAGAAAGCTCGGTTATCCTAATGAGTAGGTATTACCGGGCAAAGAGAGAAGACAGCTCATATAAGCTATATAGGCTATAAAAACGAGGTCAAAAGGTTGGTGTTCTTAGTTCGCTCTTCTTTCTCAAAGCTCGCCAGATATGCTTCTGTAGTTCTTAGTCGGTATGCCCCAAAGACTCGCTTATATACGAGATATTGACTCCGCTTCGTTTCAATACGGTTGCGTATGAGTGTCTTGCGGTGTATGTGGTAATGTTGCCGATTCCCAATTCTTCACCTATCAACTTCATACGCTTGTTTATTCGTTTTACTACATCACGAGTTATGGCTTTAGCTTCAATTGCCGTTTCATTCCCTTTCATATATGGAAATATATAATTGTCAGGTAGAGGCTTATTTCCCCATTTATCAATGACAGCCTGCATTTGTACTGAAATAGTTGCTCGTATCTCTTTTCTGTTTTTTGTTGTGCGCTCTGTTTTCTGCCTTACAAAGCATATCTCACCGTCCACAATATCCGAGAACTTTAGTTTCAGCATGTCTGTCGGATTGATACCGTTACACAAGTAAATGAATATCCAAAGGTCTTTATACCTATTAGTCGTTTCATTTCCGCTCTTATAATCGAAAATAGCTTTCAACTGTTTCTTTGTCAAGCCTTTCTTTCTTCCAATACCGGTCTTTATCTCAAACAAGCCTTTTCCAAATGGGTATTGCGACTCTTTGATAACTCCGGCTCTCTTTGCTTCATTCATCAAAGTACGAATATTCCTCATGTGCATACCGATTGTAGAAACGCTTCTTGTCTTTGACCAAAGTTTCTCACATTTCTGCAACCATTCAACAGTAATGGCACTGAACGGAATATCTTTTCCTCCAACTTCTTCAACCATAACTAAAGTACATTTGAAGAATTGCATTGTTCCGATTCTATCTTCGCTTTTCAATTCCTCAATTTTTGCTCTTATGACACTATTTAGAGTGTCTCCGGTTGCCTTTCCCAAACGTAAATTAAGCGTATTGAAAGAGAATATTCCCTTTTCTGCCAGTGCTTCAACATTCATCCGGACTAAAGAAAAACAGCTTTCAATGGCTTGTTTGATTTTTCTGTATTCAAACGATTTACTGCCCGGCAGCTTGTTCCATTCTTCTTTTGTCATACAAATGCCAATGGAATCATATTTTGGCCTCTTCTGATAATAACCCTTGATTTTAACAGGATATTTACCCTCCTTGTTGATTGTACGTGCACCCAGTACCGTAGAAACTACGACACCATCTTTAGAATAATTGAACATGATTTTTAGTAATTACATGCAAGTGGAATTGCTTGCAATAATCTATATATCTATTTTTTGAGGGAAATATAGACGGGTTTGAAACGTTTTGAAGCCTTTTGAATAGTTTAGATATTTTCTTCAAGAGGTTTAAGCAAAGATGCAAATTATATGATATAATACTACACTTTTTATCAAAGAAACTAAATTCTTATTTTCAAGAAATAGAAAATCAATATCCTCTCAATAATTCGTACATTAATGATTTGAAAAAGCGTTTATAAATAAACAATATGTCTTTTCTATCGTTTATTTAATGTATAATACAATACTGTATAATTATCAAATTTGATAATTTATACCATGAAATTTGTTATCACAAAAAATAAAATTCTTATCTTTGCAGAAAGATAATGAAATTGCATGAATATCTATACAGAAGATGAAGCATTAATAGAGTTGTTGGAAGTGGGTTGCACCAATGACAAAAGATACAAAAGACTTCCTAAGGATGTTATTAAAGGTTATATAAAAGCATATAATCATTTAAGGGCAGCCAAACGAATAGAAGATTTATTCAGAATTGGAAGTTTGCATTATGAACGGTTAAAAGGAGATTTAAAGGACTTTGAATCGGTTAGATGTACTGGACGTTGGAGGCTAATATTTAAAAGTTCTACCATAGACAGTTCATTGATAATTACAGATATAGAATTAATAGAAATATCCAACCATTATGGCGACTAAATTTAAATTAAACGATTGTGTACCTTGCATAGCAATTCATCCGGGAGAAATCATTAAGGATGAATTAGATGCAAGAGAGATGAAGCAAAAAGAATTAGCTTCATTTATGGGTATGCCTACTTCCGTACTCAATGATATAATAAAGGGGCGTCGTGCTATAACTCCTGAAGTTGCTGTTTTGTTACAGGAAATTTTAAGTATAGACGCTTCTTATTGGTTATCATTACAAAATCAATATGATATAGACAAAGCAAATATCAATACAAAAATAATAGAACGGAAAAGAAATATTGAGATTTGGAAAATCATTTCTCAATATTGTTCTATTAAATGTTTTGAGAAATTAAATATTATAGGAACTAAAATATCAGAGAATATAAAAACTATATATTCAATTTTTGGTGTTACCTCTGTTGAAGAACTAATAACATTATACTCTCAAGAGAAAGAAGTTTCTTATTTTAAGAAATCTGAGCGTTTGAAAAGTGAGCCTATAAATATTTTTTCATGGAAATACTATGTTTTTTATGAAAGTTCGAAAATTCAGTGTGATACGAAGTTTAGTAACGACAATTTAAATAATCTTATTGATGAATTAAATCATTTATTTGTTATAAATAAGGATACTATAGATACAACAAAAAAAATTCTATCACGATATGGAATTAAATTTATCATAGTGCCCAAATTTGACAAAACTCCCATTGATGGATTTTCTTTTTGGCAAGGAGAAAACCCAACTATTGTATTAACATTACGATTAAACAGAATTGACAATTATGCCTTTGCTTTATTGCATGAAATATATCATGTTTATATGCATCTTTTCAACAATAGAGAACAAAAATATATTTCCATCGAAGGAGCTGAAATAAATAAATGTGAAGAAGAAGCAAATAAATTCGCCAAGTATTCTTTAATTAGCAAAGACTTATGGAGTGCATTCTTAAAACAACATTCTATGATTTCTCCACATGCAATGCAAATGAAAATAAAACAATTTGCTCATCAACATAATATCAATGAAGCTATTGTTTTAGGATTTTATCAACACGATATTAATTTGTACTCTATTAAAAGTTCAATATCAAGAGAAATAAAATAGTCCAATTATATGTACCGTGCAAATCTAATTGCACGCAATTTGCACGCATCTTCAGAAAATAGAAGAAAACAAGAAAGATTATTTGAAAAAGAAATACTACCTTTAGGCTTGAAAATCAAGGAGTATGAACCTGAAAAGAAATGAAGAGCAAATTACTGAAAATCAATTATTTGCGACTCATAATCTGGAGGTCCCTGGTTCAAGCCCAGGCTGGTCCACAAATAAAAAAGGCTGATTCCTAAGGGAATACAGCCTTTTTTATTTGTAAACTCTCCAGGTATAAATCCGTTGCTTTAGATAACATTGGAATTTAATCAAGGTAGTTGTTGGCTTCAGAATTTACACAGAGATAATTAATGTATTGATAACGAGGTAGCTTTACATTTGTTGCTCTTGTTATAGGAATCATGAACAGAATTTCTTTCTCTTAGTATAAAATCATGAGCACATTATATACTCTAAAACTGCAAATGTGGGTTTTACCTTAAAAAAACAGGATGGAAATTTGTACGAAATAGAAAGATGACTTTATCTTTGAAGAATATTAAAGCTGGCCGGACTTTTTATTTTGACGGAATACAGAGATTGTTAGTATAAAAATAAAAGATTAAATTTAGGTTTTATGGTTAAAAGTTATGCTTGTGCAGGCATTTTATTGTTTGCGATAGGATTATTCCCCTTAATGGCACAGGACAACACTGTGGCCAAAGAGATGGCTATAAAGATAGCCGATCGTATTATTGCTTCTACGGTTTATGAGTTCAAAGATGTAAAAACAGGTAAAGTATACACTTCTTTGGACAATGTTGCTTTAAATCCGGATATACGTGTCAATAGTAAATATTTGAATTGGCATTATACAAACGGAGTAACGAATATGGCTTTGATGGAGTTGGGTGATAAAATACAGAACCGGAAATATGAGGATTATGTGCTGAAAAATATGAAGTTTATTTTTGACAAGACTAATCAGTCTTATTTTCATCGTCTGTATGATAAAACTTTCCGTGAAGGAGGATGGAGGGCGGTTCCCCGTCTTACTTGGCATATGATTTATAGAAACAAGCGCTTGGATGACAACGGTCCTATGGGGGCTAGTCTGATAACTTTGAACCAGCGTCATCCGGATGAGGCTTTCCAACAATATGTTGAAACAACAAATCATCATCTTATGGTTTCGGAACCCCGCTTGGCCGATGGAACCATAGCTCGCTTGTGGCCTCATGAAAATACTGTTTGGGCAGATGATGCGTTTATGGCGGTATCTTTTATTTCTAGAATGGGAGAGGTTACCGGTGAAAAGAAGTATTTTGATGATGCGGCCAATCAGATATTGAATTATACAAGGTATTTATGGTGTCCTGAGAAACAGATTTATTATCATTGCTATCATACGGATAATAAAGAGCATGGAGTGGCGCATTGGTCGCGGGCCAATGGATGGATTTTTATGGCGACAGCCGATTTGCTGGCCAGAATGCCGGAAGATCACCCCATGCGTGATGATGTGATAAAGAATTTCCAGATGCAGGCCAGTGGGGTAGCCCGGTATCAAGGGAAAAACGGTTTGTGGCATCAGCTATTGGATAAAGCAGATTCTTATGAAGAAATCACCGGTACTTCCATGTTTGTATTTGGTATAGCTAAAGGTGTGAAGGAAGGATGGCTGCATCCGGATTTCATTTATGTAGCATGGCAGGGATTAAAAGGTATGTTGTCAAAGATTTCAGAGAATGGTGATGTGACGGCCATTTGTGTCGGTACAGGTATCATGCCTTCCACCGTATTTTATTATAATCGTCCTACTCAGGAAAATGATCCGATGGGTGAAGGGCCTGTGTTACGTGCTTTGGTAGAAATGATTGATGCACCTAAATATACGGAAATTAGTGCGAATGATCAGTATGATAAGATAAAATAAAGATAGAACCAAGAAAATACAATTGCCGTAGGGGTGGACTGGATTCGCCTGGATACACTTCTTTGTGGTGCCAGACGGAAACATTCCGCCCCTACAGTAAACCTGATGATAATGAAAAATATTTTTTTCAGTCTTTTGGCTATATCAGAACTTTAAATCCAATCGACCCTCTTTTATTCTTTCTCCCTCGAAAGTGCCACTGATTATTCTGTTATTTAAATCGAAACGGGTGATATTGATTATTCCATCTTCCAGTTTTTCTTCTTGATTATTTTCATTTTTGAATATAACATCAGTATAGATAGTCTGATCGTCACTCGCTCCTTCTGAGATACTGTAAATAGTGATGTCTTTCTCTTTGGGGTCAATGATGTTGAAAGAAATGGAAGCATTGTTGTCCACTCGGACATCTATGCTGACTATCGCTTTCTCGTCTTCGTTGCGGGCAGGATAATAAGAAGCCTTATCATCTGAGTCATAGCGCTGTCCCGTATATACCCAGCCATCTATCAGGCAACCAAAGGTATTGGCTCCTGTTTGAGTGGCAGGGGGCATGATGGTAGGATCTGCTGAAAAGTCTTCTCTATCACAGGAACAGCATAATGCGATTGTTAATACTATTGTAATAAGATATTTAATCATGGCTTGAATTTTTTAAAAATGATAATTGATACCTACTGAGAATCCTAATTGTGAAATGTCGTCCGCCCCCTTCATTGGATAGTGTGGCTGCACCATCCATTCCTTATCATGATAACGAACAGAATACTCGCCGGAATATGCCAGGATATAGTTTATCCTTGCACTGACTCCCCAATGGGTGAAAGCACGGTATTCTCCACCTATGCCAAAGTTCGCCGCCCATTTATTCATGGATACTTTCCGTGGCTTATCATATACCGTACTGTTATCTTGATATAACTGATATCCGGTTCCGGTAGTAAAATACAAGCTGAATTGCTGTTTCAGCCAATGCAGGGAGAACTGTGGAGCAAAATAATGTGTTTGAATTTTATCACTGCTGTTTGGCATGTCGTTAGTATACCGGCTGCCTTGATAAAGTACTCCGAATCCCACCCGTATGGCAGGCTTGTTTCCTATCAGATAAGTATAACTTCCTGACCAGCCTATGCCATTGCGTAAACTTGAAGAGTGTACAGCTACTCCTATCAGCTTTCCGGTGTAAAAGGTAGGCCCTGTTTGGAGGGACAGGATAGAACGTTCGCTAGTGCCGAATTGTGCGTATAGCACTGATGAATACAGCAGCATGGCTGTTGGTAAAAAACATAATTTACATTTCATAATAGTTGTGTTTGTCTAGTTAAGCATTATAAATACAAAAATAGTAAATCATTGAATATAATGATCTTATTAGCCTATTTATTTTAAACCGAGCATGAAAAATGTGATAGATTAACGCTTATCCGAATCTGTCTTAGGGTGGAAAATAACTGTTATGTAATGATTTGACTTCTTTTGCTACTGAATATTATGTAAATATAGGTACCGAATCGTGAACGAAAGTTATTGTTTGAACATTTTCCTATGGAAATTTGTTATAAAGGAAAATATGAATACATTTGGAAAAAGTTTCCTAGGGAAATAATTAAAGAAGATGATGTAACAGAGTCTGGTTTTAATCATAAAAAGAGAAGATTATGAAAAAAGAGTTTATAAGAAGGTATGGATGGACATTGCTTGGCATTGTGGCAGGAATGGTAGGAGGATACTTATATTGGCGTTATGTGGGTTGTTCCACGGGAACTTGCCCTATCACTTCTTCTCCTGTCAACAGTTCCATTTGGGGGGCGGCAATGGGAGGATTATTGCTCAGTTCATTTATACCGGAACGTAAAGAAATAAAGAAGGAGGAATAAGTATGAATAAGACAATTTTATTTTTTCTAGCCCTTATGCTGGTTACCACTACAGCTTGCGGCAGAGGAAACAGTAATAATAACCCTGTAAAAGAAGAAACTATGACAACAGAAGGAGATGGAAAAGTCATACATTTGACTAAAGCTGATTTTTTGGCGAAAGTATATAATTTCGAGAAAAACCCGAAAGAGTGGAAATATGAAGGTGACAAACCGGCTATTGTGGATTTCTATGCTGATTGGTGTGGTCCTTGCAAAATGGTAGCTCCTATTCTGGATGAATTGGCAAAAGAATACGATGGACAGATTGTGATTTATAAAGTGGATACAGAGAAAGAACAGGAACTGGCAGGCGTATTCGGTATACGGAGTATTCCGTCCATTCTGTTCATCCCCATGGAAGGAAAGCCGGAGATGGCACAGGGAGCTATGCCCAAAGCATCTTTTAAAAAGGCTATTGATGAGTTTTTATTGAAAAAATAAGTAATTTTGTGCAATAGCATTCAAGAAGAAGCATCAATATGGAAACTTTATGTAAAATAAGAGACCTCTATCGCGCTATTGCAGAATTTGAAACCCGGTTTGAAAAGGTGCATCACCTTTGTCTGAACGAAGGAATGTTGTTATGCTGTCTCTCCAAGAAGAAACGCCTGTCTTCGGGAGAGATTGCAGAACTGTTAGGCCTTACTAATTCAAATACTTCTAAAGTCATCAGATCTGTGGAAGATAAAGGCTATGTAGAGCGTAATCTGGGAGATAGTGACAAACGACAGATGTATTTCTCGCTTACGGCAGAAGGAAAGAAAATTCTGAAGGAGATGGAATGCTGTAATATTGAGATTCCTGAGTTACTGAGGTCTGTTTTGTAATAGTAAACAAGATACCGCTGTAGATGAAGCCCGTTTTTATTTTTATATCATTGCTGATAATGCTCTGTCCCGCTTTCTCGCAAAGCAGGATGGAGCATTATCTTGACTCCTTGGGACTGGTGAATGTAGGCCGGATGGACCCGACATTGAAAATAGATTTGATGTATACCCGTGCCGACAATTTTACCGGGAAAGTCCTTTATGAGGATTTGCAGGAGGCTTATCTTCATCCCGAGGCCGCCAAGGCCTTATTGCAAGCGCAAAAGCGGTTGAAAGAGTTGTATCCAGGTTATTCTTTGATTATTTATGATGCCGCCCGTCCCATGTCCGTGCAGCAGAAAATGTGGAATGTGGTAAAAGGTACTTCCCAAAATATATATGTATCCAATCCGGCTCGGGGAGGAGGATTGCATAACTATGGTTTGGCGGTAGACGTAAGTATTGCAGATGAAAAAGGAAATCCTTTGCCTATGGGAACCAAGGTGGATCATTTGGGCAAGGAAGCCCATATAGATACTGAGGCGGCAATGGTACAGCAGGGAGTCATTACAGCACAGGAACGGAGAAACCGCTTGTTGTTGCGTCGGGTCATGACGGATGTGGGTTATAAACCTTTGCGCAGTGAATGGTGGCATTTTAACTTCCGCAGTCGTGAAGAGGCAAAACGGAACTATAAAGTAATTAGATAAAGGATGGAAATATCAGCAAAAACACTCCATTTCATCGAAGAACATAAGGAGGACGATACGCGTACACTGGCTTTGCAAAGTAAGAAATATCCCGATGTAGACATGGCGGCAGCTGTCACACAAATTGCCGGACGGCAGGTAGCGGCCCGCAAGTTGCCTTCATGGCATCTGGTTTCCGCATTGTGGTATCCTCCTCATTTGTCTATGGAGCAATGTTCTTCCGAAGCAACTGCTTTGTATAAGGCCTCTTTGTTGGAAGGCGATACTTTTGCCGATTTAACCGGAGGTTTCGGTATTGATTGCAGTTTTATCTCCCGGAATTTCAAGCAAGCTGATTATGTGGAGAGGCAGACGGAGCTCTGTGAGCTGGCTTTGCATAATTTCCCTTTATTGGGGTTGGGACATATCCGGATACATAACCGGGATGGGGTGGCTTATTTGCAGGAAATGCTTCCGGTAGATTGCCTGTTTCTAGACCCTGCCAGAAGGGACGGACACGGTGGCAAGACGGTTGCCATCTCTGATTGCGAGCCGGATATAAGTGCTTTGGAGTCTTTGCTGGTTGACAAGGCAAAGAAGGTGATGGTGAAATTATCGCCTATGCTGGATATGTCATTAGCATTGAACGAGCTGAAAACAGTTCGTTCGGTGCACATTGTCGCTGTGAATAACGAGTGTAAGGAGTTATTGTTGATATTGCAAAAAGAGGCCGTTTCATCGGAAATAAGCATCCATTGTGAGCATATTGCAGGCAACGGTGCGAGCCAGCATTACACCTTTACCTTGAAGCAGGAAAAGGCATCGGCCTGTCCCTTGACTGATCAAGTCGGAACTTATTTATATGAACCGAATGTTGCTATACTGAAAGCCGGTGCTTTTCGTTCCCTCACACAAACCTATCCTGTGATGAAACTTCACCTCAGCAGCCATTTATATACCTCTGCTTCTTTGGTTCCGGATTTTCCGGGACGCCGTTTCCGGGTTGAGTCCGTATCGGGCTTTGGAAAAAAGGAATTGAAAGCGTTTTTGAAGGATATGGACAAGGCGAATATTACGATCCGCAACTTTCCATTATCGGTTGCGGAACTGCGCAAACGCCTGAAACTGAAGGAGGGAGGAGATGATTATATCTTTGCCACGACCTTGTCCGACGAGCGGAAAGTCTTGATTAGGGCGAGGAAGTGCTAGTTTATAATCAACTTATAGCCTATTCCCCTGACATTCACAATCCGTATTTTATTGTCTTTGGATAGTTTATGGCGTAACTTCGTAATAAATACATGCAAGCTGCGTGAGTTGAAGAAGCTGTCATCTCCCCAAAGCTCCAACAAGATGCTTTGGCTGCTCACCACTTCATTCCGGTTCTCACACAGGCGTTTTAATATTTCCGATTCCCGGTGGGATAGTTCTTGTGTGTTTCCTGCAAAGTCAAGCTGTTGGGTAACGGAGTTGAACTGATATCCTCCAATGGTATAGGTATTTGTAATTTCCTTTTCTACAAAAGCTTTGTGCATCAAGGCTTTAAGGCGTACAATCAGTTCTTGCATTCCGAACGGTTTTTTCAGATAGTCATTTGCTCCCAGTTCAAACCCCTCCACCACATCATTGATGGCGGACCGGGCAGTGAGAAAGAGGATCGGAGTCACTTTATCGGACTGGCGGATACGTCGTACCATTTCAAAACCATCCATACGGGGCATCATGACATCAGCCACCAACACATCCGGTTTCTGTTCAAAGAACTTCCTTAAGCCTTCTTCGCCATTTCCGGCGGTAGTGATGATGAACTCTTGTTCTTCCAGCGTATCCTTGATAATCATGGCAAGTGTCTGTTCATCCTCTACTAATAAAACGCGTATCTTCTCCATTTGCTTATTCAGGAATTTGAAGTGTAAAGGTACTGCCTTTTCCTGTGATGCTTTCCACGGAAACAGTTCCTTTGTGTTGTTCTATCATTGTTTTTACATAATAAAGTCCTAGTCCATATCCTTTTACATTATGCAGATTGCCGGTAGGAACCCGATAAAACTTATTAAACAGGTGTTTCTGCTTGTCGGTAGGGATACCTATTCCTTTGTCTTGAATCTTTAGCGTTACATGAGCGTTACAACTACTGTTACAAGAACCGTTACAGCGTGTTGCAGAAATGCAAATATACGCCTTTTCATCGGAATATTTTATAGCATTGTCTATCAGGTTGCTGATCACGTTGTACAAGTGCAAGCGGTCTGCGCGTAGGATTATGTCTTCTTTCATAATAAGTTTGAACTCAGCCGGCTTATCAGCTTTCAGCCTATGTTGGCTGATCAGATTTTCCAACATAGGCCTCAGTTCGACAAGCTCATAGTTCAGACGGAAATTCTTCCGTTGTTCCATACTCATGGAAAGGATCTGTTCCACCAATCCGCTGAGCTGTTTCAGCTGGGCTTGGATAATCTGAAGATAGTTCTGTCGTTTTGTCAGATTCTCTGCTCCGTTGAAGTTCAGCAACGCATCGTTGGCGGCGTAAGCTACAGCTATCGGAGTTTTCAGCTCGTGAGTAATGTTATGCGTGAAGTCCTCTTTCATTTCTTCTACGCTTTTCTGCCTTAAGATGATGCGGATAAGAAACCAGAATGACAGACCTAATATAATAATGATAAGGAAAGAAGTATAAAGTATTCCTTTCATTTGCTGCAGGACGATGGTGTTTGTCGGTTCTACCCATAACCGGTATGCCATTTTGTTGTACAAGTCATAATTGTAATAATAGCTCACTGCTTCCTTGCTTGGCTTGTACTTTTGAGGTGAGCTGAATCCCTGTACCAGAGTACTGTCCCGGTGCAAGTTCACAATTTCTATGCGGTGAGGCAGATAGATGATGCCGCGCATGGCAAGTGTCCTTGTGAAAAGGCTGTCGAAAGTATGCAGATTTATTTCCGTGAAAAGATCCAGCTGGCTGTGAATCCCCCGTTGGAAGTATTTGGTGAGCAGTTCCAGTGTACCGTTCTTGTCGATGGTGGTAGATACCGGTTCTTTTATTTCCAATCCGAATTTTCTTTGCTGTTTGAAGGCTTCGGTTTCTACAGTCTTGGTAACCAATGCACTGCTGTCCAGATTGATACTGGATTCAATGTAACCGTTTACGGTTGCGTTGCTCCGCTTTACGGAGTCGCATCGTTCCATCATTTCATTGTAGTCGCTCACCTGTAAGGTTTCTATCAGGCAATTGTC
The DNA here is from genome assembly GCF_013009555.1 of Phocaeicola dorei. Classification (NCBI taxonomy): domain Bacteria; kingdom Pseudomonadati; phylum Bacteroidota; class Bacteroidia; order Bacteroidales; family Bacteroidaceae; genus Phocaeicola; species Phocaeicola dorei. Next base: position 173,637 of record NZ_CP046176.1, read on the forward strand.
CATATCCTTCTTCATCGAGGTATATAGTCCTGTCAACCAATATGCCTGATAGGCAAAGACGCCTATCAGCGAAAGGATAATCAATGCGGCTATGGCTTTAAACGGTATCTTCATGGTGAGGCAAAAATAGGCACAAAATAAGTATTTTCTTTCTTTTGATAACACTAAATAAGACTTCGTAAGCTGGTGGTAACACATACGGAACACTTTTAGCCTTTACTTTGCATAGACCTTAAAAATAAAACGACGATGAGGACAGTGATTATCTTTTGTTTATGCTTGTTTACATTCACGGTACAGGCGCAGGACGATGTGAATTATACCTATATGGATAGTCTTTTTCAGCAGCTGCCGGAAGTGTTGGTGAAAGGTGAACGTCCTGTAGTAAAAGCAGAACGGGGAAAACTGATTTACGATTTGCCCCGAATGGTAGAACGGCTTCCGGTGAATAACGCCTACGAGGCGGTAAAGGAACTGCCCGGCATCGTGGAACAAGACGGTAATCTGACATTGGGCGGTCGCGGTATAACGGTGGTAATAAACGGAAAGGTCAGTACATTGGATAAGGAAGATCTACGGACAGTACTCGAAAATACCCCTGTCAGTCGTTTGGAGAAAGCGGAAATCATGTATGCTGCTCCGGCCCGTTACCGGATTCGTGGAGCCATGGTGAATGTGATTCTAAAATCGAATATTGGACAGAAACCTGCTTTGTCCGGCGAAGTAGTGGCTATGTATGAACAGTCTCGCAGGGAGGACATTGCAGGCCGTGGAAATTTGCTTTACACTTCCCGGCGCTTTTCGGCGGATGTGATGTATTCATACGGGTTCAAACATACCACTTTCGGATTGGACAAACAGTCATGGCACACTATGGCGGGGGAAGTACACGAGTTGGATTTGAAAACAGAGGCTAAAGGGTATGGCGGCCGGCATAACCTCCGCTTGGGGGCGGATTATGATTTCGGGAAGAAGAACTTGTTGAGTGTGGTTTACAATACACAATACCGCTATGGACAGGACTGTACAAAAATGCGTGGAACAGCCCACAGTGATAAAACGGATGACGGCAGCCGCCAGTTACATAATGTGACAGCCGACTATCAATCTTCTTTCGGCCTTTCGGCAGGAATGGATTTCCTTTTTTTCTCCAGTCCGTCACAGACCTTCTTACAGAAAGATATGCAAAGTGTCCGTCAGACATTGAATTATGACAGCAACCAACGTATCAACCGCTGGTTGTTCTATGCCAACCAGCTTCATTCCTTGCAAGGTGGAACCGAGATCAATTATGGTGTAAAGTATACTACCACACACGATAACAGCTACCAGTTCTATCGGGATGGTGAAACTGGAGCCTTGACTCCCGATAATTCTGAGAAACTGCTTCGAAAAGAATATACTCTGAATATGTACACCGGTGCTTCACATAGTTTTGGGAAGAAGTTTTCTGCCGAAGTTTCCTTGGCCGCAGAGCTTTATCATGCTGAGGGACGCCATAGCTGGATGCTGTATCCCACTGTAAACACAACTTATACTCCGGCAGATGGTCATACCTTGCAAATGTCCTTCACCAGTAATCGCAAATATCCCGCTTACTGGCAGTTGCAACCTATTATACAGTATGTGGACAGCTATACCGAGGCTCATGGAAATCCCGACCTGAAGCCAAGTTCCAATTATTCGCTCGACTTGAATTATCTGTATAAGAATAAATATATGATAGGGGTGAATTACAATTACACACCCGATTACTTTGTGCAGCTTCCTTATCAATTGCCCGACCGTCTGGCGGAGATGAATCAGTTTGTGAATTATGATTTTCAGAAAAGATGGACCATACAGACTATGGCTTCTTATAAAGTGAGTACATGGTGGAACGGGCGCATTTTTGCTTTCGGTCTGTTCTCTCATGACAAGAACAGCCATTTCCATGATATTGCATTCGACCGGCATAAATTCAGCGTCATCCTGAATACCACAAACACATTCATTTTATCGAAAAAACCGAATATCATAGGTACGTTGGCTGGCTTTTACCAATCACGTGCCATACAAGGGGTGTATAACTTAAGTCCTATTTGTAATATTTCGACTTCACTTCAGTGGACTTCTCCGGATGGAAAGACGAAGGTGATATTGAAAGGAAATGATATTCTTAATACATCGAACATGACCACCCGGCTGGCGTGGGGGCAGCAACGGAACCGGACAGAAATGAATTGGGACAATCGTAGCTTTACATTTTCATTCCTCTATAAATTCGGCGGATACAAAGAGAAGAAACGTACCGATGTCGATACCAAGCGGCTGGGGCGATGATTTTTTTAGTGGTTAGTAATCACTAACCACTAATCACTAATTTGCCATTTTTGCCTTGAAAGCCAGCGCATACATACGCATCTGTTTTACCATCGCCAACAAGCCATTGCTACGGGTGGGCGACAAATGTTCTTTCAAACCTATCTTTTCTATAAAGTATAAATCACTGCTTAATATTTCATCAGGAGTATGTCCGCTGACTACTTTAATGAGCAGGGCAATGATACCTTTTACAATCAAGGCGTCACTTTCCGCCTGGAACACCACTTTGCCGCCTTCCATATCGGCTTGCAGCCATACGCGGCTTTGGCAACCATCTATCAGGTTTTGTTCTGTTTTATATTCGGGGGCGAGTGGTTCCTGCTCGTTACCTAAGTCTATGAGCAGTTGATACTTGTCCATCCAGTCATCAAAATCACTGAACTCTTCTATCACTTCGTCCTGAAGTTCGTTTATTGTTTTCATTATTTTATCATTTATTTCTCATTATAAATCACATCCATCACCGTCTGTCCTACCGCTTTCAGCGTGTTACGGTCAATGTTCTCCATCGTATCATTTACCGTATGCCAGAAAGAGCCGAAAGAACTTTGCGGATTACCGGCATCATAATTAATGATATCCACACACGGGATGCGGGCCAGTTTGTTGACATAGATATGGTCGTCTACTGTTTCGCCCCCGTCTTCCTTTACAAAATATTTGCCGTATCCCAGCTCATGTGCCTTTTTCCAGATCTTCTTCATCTCGGAACGGGCGGTGCGGGCCGAGTAACCTTCATAATAGAACGTGGCATCTTTTCCGCCTACCATATCCAGCAAGATTCCATAGCGTGCATTATAGTTCTGAACATGTGGGGTACGTGCCCAGTATTGTGAACCAAGGCACCAAGTGTCTTGTTTGTATCTACCGTCATAAAATTCAGGAATTCCATAATCCTCCGAATCAAAAAACACGATATCTATGCCCAGAGCAGGTTGTTCTTTCTGTATCTGACGGGCGATTTCCAATAACACACCCACACCACTGGCGCCATCATTTACTCCTAAAATAGGAGTGTGGTGATTTTTCGGGTCGGGATCATTGTCGGCATACGGGCGGCTGTCCCAATGGGCGCAAAGCAGGACGCGTTTTTTACTTTCGGGCTTGTAAGCGCCGATAATGTTGCGTGATTTCAGTATAGTACCATCATAAGCTATCAAATCAGCATATTGATTGTATACCTTGGCTCCGAATTTTTCCAATTGTCCTGCCAGATATTCCCCACATTCTTTGTGCGCCTGCGTGTTAGGGACACGGGGACCGAAATCAGCTTGTACCTGAATGTACTGGTAGGCGCTGTCCGCATTGAATTCGGGAGCCTTGATCACTTCTTTGTCTACGGTTTCTGTCCGGTCGTTTCTGCTTTTACTGTTTCCACAGGCTACAGCCGTCAATACAAGCAGCAAGACCGGGATTACTAAAACGTTTTTTATCTTCATACTTATTCCTTGTTATTTAAGTACATATTGTGCATTGTCCTTATCAAGATAGAGAATCTGCGCCGCAAAGTTACGTTATTTTCTTTGTACTTCTTCCATAACGCGCAGGAAGTTTCCTCCCCAGATCAGGCGGATACTTTCTTCACTATATCTTTCCAACAGCAGCCGGCGTGTAAAGTTTATCAATTCTGATGCCGAAGCGCAGCCTGTGATACCGCCGTCACCGTCAAAATCGGTTCCTATCCCTACATGCTCTATGCCCATGACATTTACCATGTGGTTCAGATGCTCTATGGCATCCTTGATGGTAGCTTCTCCGTTCTTACGAAGGAATCCGCCATACATACATACCTGTGCCACACCCCCTTTGGCTGCCAATGCTTTCAATTGGTCATCCGTCAGATTGCGCGGATGGTCGCAAAGGGCACGGGCCGAAGAGTGAGAGGCCACGATCGGTTTTCTGCTGATTTCCAGTGCATCGTAGAAACTTTTCTCTCCGGCATGAGAAATATCTACCATCATTCCCACACGGTTCATTTCTTTTATCACCTGTTCGCCGAATGTGCTTACGCCCAGTTCTTCCTCATTATAACGGGCGGAGCCGCAGATATCATTATTTCCGTTGTGGCAAAGTGTCATGTACACCACGCCACGATGTCGGAAACGTTCTACATTCGTGATATCCTTGCCAATGGCATATCCGTTTTCAATGCCCAGCATGACAGCCTTTTTCTCTGCTTTTTTCAAACGGGACAGATCAGTGGGAGTATATGCTATATCTACGGCTGTGCAGTTTTTGGCAACCATCTCCTCTATTTCGTTCAGGATGCGGTCTGCTTTGGCAGTAGCGGCCGATAAGGCTTCATCGGTACGTTCCAATTGCTTCAGGTAAGCCACCATGATGGTTGCGTCCAGATGTCCTTCCGTCATCTTATGCAGGTCTACCAGGATTTTCTTGTCACGGGTGGCAAAATTTATTCCTTGATCGAAGAACATGGGAGTGTCGCAATGTGAATCCAGCGTTATCATGCGTCTGTGAAGTCTTTTGGCTTCTCTGAAAGAAGAAGATTCCCTTATAAACCACTCGAATAGTGGCATCATGCATGTGTTGTTTTCCAATATGAAACATTCCGGATGCCATTGCACTCCCATCATTGACTTGCATTCGGTAGACTCCATCGCTTCAATGACTCCGTCGGATGAACGGGCGGTTACCCTGAAACCCGGCGCAACCTCTTTTACCGCCTGGTGGTGAAACGAATTGACCGGCAAAACTTCTGTTTCAAACAATTTGTAAAGTAAGGAATCTTTCTCTATCCGAACCGTATGCGAGGCATACCCCCGTCCCAAATCCTGATCGTGTTTGATCCGTTTCCCTTCCATTTGTACATGAATATCCTGATACAGGCTGCCTCCAAAAGCGGCGTTCATTACCTGTATGCCGCGGCATATCCCTAAAATCGGTATCTGCCGGTCTGCGGCCAGTTTGGCAAGCAATAACTCCTGACGATCCCTCCGAGGATTGATACTGTGTAATTCCTTTACCGGCTCTTCTCCAAGGAACAAAGGGTTGATATCCGCACCTCCGGTCAGCAGTAAGCCATCCAATGCATTCAATGAGTTTATCAAACTGTCAGTGTCGTCAACTGGAGGGATGATGAAAGGAATCCCTCCTGCTTTCAGAATGGAAGTGAAATATCCTTCCAGTAAAGTACAGGCTCCCTCCTGGAAGTTTCCGGTAAGTCCGATAACAGGAGCGTCCTTGTGGCATGGAAATGTGCGGTGTATGGCATCGTACTCGGCTGAAATGTCAAATGTTTGAAACGTTTTCATAAGTTAAATTATTCATAGAAACTGAGCAAAGATAGGGATAAATTCAGATTTATTTTTCATATTTGCTAAAAATCTAATGACCATGGAACCGATACAGGACTTCGCCAGCTTGATAAGCCGTTTACGCTCGTTGAAAGAACGGAAACGGGTTGTGGTTGTTTGCCCTAATGACCCTCATACCGAATACGTTATAACCCGTAGTTTGCACGAAGGCTTTGCCGATTTCTTATTGGTAGCGGATACGCCCCATTTATTGAATTCGGAATATATCCGGATGCAATATCCGGACCATGTGAAAGTATACGAGGCGACAAGTCCCGACAAAGCGGCGCAGGAAGCTGTTTCGCTGATACGTGAGGGACATGCGGACGTGTTGATGAAAGGGATTATCAATACGGATAATTTATTGCGGGCCGTGCTTAATAAGGAACATGGTATCCTGCCGAAAGGGAATGTGTTGAGTCATATCACGGTAGCACAGATTCCTACATACAAGAAACTTTTATTCTTCTCGGATGCAGCGGTCATTCCCCGTCCCACCTTGGAACAATTTGAGGCGATGTTGCTGTATGATCTGGAGGTGTGCCGGCGCATGGGGATAGAAGCTCCTCGGGTAGCCTTGATTCATTGTACGGAAAAAGTGAACGAGAAATTTCCCCATACGCTGGACTATGTGACCTTGAAGGAGCGTGCGGCTGCCGGTGTTTACGGAAACATGTACTTGGATGGTCCCATGGATGTGAAGACGGCATGTGATGCGCATAGCGGTGAGGTGAAGGGAATCAGTTCTCCTGTGGTGGGACATGCGGATCTGCTTATCTTTCCCAATATCGAGTCGGGAAATACATTCTATAAAACGGTGTCGTTGTTTGGTGACGCCAACATGGCAGGCATGTTGCGAGGCACTACTTCTCCTGTAGTGGTTCCTTCGCGTGCCGATTCCGGTAATTCGAAATATTATAGTCTGGCATTGGCCTGCGTGGCCGGATAAAACCTTTAAATTATGAAGATATTTGTGATTAATCCGGGCTCTACTTCTACCAAAATAGCCCTTTTCATCGATGAAAAGCCGGTATGGGTGGCAGGGGCCCATCATACTGCGGATGACTTGTCGGAGTTTCACCACGTCAACGAACAGTATGAGTACCGTAAGAATTTTATACTGCGACTGCTTGCCGAGGCGGATATTCCGTTGGATTTTGATGCCGTCATTGCCCGTGGCGGTTTGTTGAAGCCTACGCCCGGCGGGGTGTATGTCATTAACGAACAGATGAAACATGATTTGCTGAACGCCCGGATGGAGCACGCTTGTAACCTGGGAGCGTTGATTGCCGATGAAATTGCCCGGGAATGTCATTGTCCCGCCTACATTGCCGATCCCGAAGTGGTAGACGAGCTGCAACCGGTAGCCCGTTTGACGGGAATACCGGAGATAGAGCGCATTTCCATCTTCCATGCCTTGAACAGTAAGGCGGTATCGCGTAAATATGCCGCTTCCATCGGGAAACATTATGAAGATTTGAATCTGATTGTGGTGCATCTGGGAGGTGGCATATCGGTGGGCGCCCACTGCAAAGGCCGGGTGATTGATGTCAACAATGCCTTGAACGGTGAAGGCCCGTTTTCGCCCGAGCGTGCCGGAACGATTCCTGCCGACCAATTTGCAGAGCTGTGTTTCAGCGGCAAATACACTTTGAAACAGGTTAAAAAGATGCTGAATGGCAAAGGGGGGCTGACGGCTCATCTGGGTATGAATGATGTGGTGACTATCGCCCGGAAAGCTTCCGAAGGCGAGGAGCCTTATAAAGGGGTATTGGATGCGATGCTCTATACGGTGGCCAAACAGGTAGGGGCCATGTATGTCACTCTCCGTGGGCAGGTGGATGCCATTATTCTGACGGGAGGCATTGCTCATAGTGATTACTGTGTAGGGATTCTCAAGGAACAGATTGATTATCTGGCGCCGGTTGTGTTGATGCCCGGTGAAGACGAGATGGGTTCGCTGGCTTATAATGCGTTGGGAGCCTTGAAAGGTGAACTGCCTTTGCAGGTTTACCGGCCGGAATAAGAAGATGGTGGTACATCGGAATTAGAATAAGCGATAAAATTGTTCAAATCCCTCATGGAAGGGTAATGTGTTGATATACAGAAGACTATTATGAAGGAATTATTATAAATTCCTTCATAATAGCTTCAGGGATGTTTTTACCCGGCCAATGCGACCAGTTTATACATATTTCCTGTCGTGGTATGCATCCGTTCCGCTCCCAGGGAGTTCATGATTCTTCCCATTTTGTTTATCGTGATGCCGCGCATGGCTGCCGGATATCGTTTCAGTAGGATATTGAACAAGCATACTGCCGAGTAAAGTTTGAAGTCTTCTCCTTTCTCCGGCAGTCTGAAACAATGGAGAATCATTTCCGCTTCGGTGGGCAAGGCATAATAGGCCTGGTTGCGCAGTTTCAGCTCGGACTCCTCCTCCGCCGAGAACCAGTAACGCTTTCCCTCGTCCAGTTCTGCTTTCAGTTGGGCGAAAAGCTGTTTGTGCTCCAGTGGCGAGCAGTCTATCTTCTCTTTTACCTCGGCAAAGAAATAACGGCGGCTTCCGCTGGGGTCGGTGAGCAGCGCTTTCCGGTTGCTGGTGCCGATGAACGAGGCCATCCGGGGCAGATGGCTGTAGGACGAGCGGTGCGACTTGCGGAAATCCAGTTTTTTCATCTGCATCAGATTTTTCAGCAATGGCAGTTTCTGTGGTGAAAGACGGTCGTACTCATCCAGATTAATCAGTCCGAAGAAAGCCAGCTTCTGCTCACATCCTACCTGTCCGGTCAGTTCGAAGCTGTCCGTATAGTAGTCTTTCAACGAATCGGGCATCAGCAATTCGCAGAAAGTGGATTTGCATCTTCCTTGTTCGCTGCTCACCAGCATGGGAGCTACGGCGTTGGCACACCGCGCCATGTGTCCGCTCCACTGGGCAGTGACACCCAGCATCCAGCGGTGGAAACTGTTTACCCAGAAATCTTTCGTAGATATGCGTTGTGCCAGTGGCGTCACGCGGTCCGCGCCGTCCCATTCGGGAAGGGTGTTCATATAGGAAAGTAACGGATGATAGTCCGGCATCTGCTCCGAGTTCACGAACCGGCTTACATCCTTGTCCCAGCAGTTGATGTGACGTGCACGGGCTTCCAGACACAGGCTGTTCAGGGTGCGTTGGCTTATTACCTTATATATAGGTGTGTCATCGTCTTTTTTGCAATATTCCGTTTGTTCCGTCAGCACGTTGAAGCGAAAATGGTAGTGGCTCAGCAAATATTGTTCCAATTTTTGCTGTACTTGTTCCGTTTCCGGTTTCTTCTGCATTGATAATGAGGGAGATGAACTCTTCACTGTCGGACTTATCACTACATTCGAGGAAGCAAGCTTCTTCATTACTTTGTTTAATAACTTTTTATCCATTATTTGTTGTTTTAGGTTTCCGTTGGAACAAAGATACTGTGTAAAATAGCGTTTTGCAAGTGTTTTTCGTGGGGTTTTAGAGAAAAGTGACTAAACGTAAACATCCTGAATAACAAGCTGTTTCGTCCGGTTGATTACACGATATCTTCCTTTTGATTTAGTTGTTTCACTTAAGTGATGAAGTTTGAGCACTCTAGTGATGAAAGTTCATCACTTAGGTGATACAATATCATCACTTAAGTGAAACAATTTACTTGAAGGGAAGATACAACGACTTCGACCGGATGATACACCTTATTCGTCCGGTTGTTGTCATTTGATGAAATGTGAGTATTTTGCCGGACAGTCATCACCTCGGGATGCGTTTTTGGAGATGGAACGGGGCTGAAAGAATATGAAGTTATTATGAAGAAATCGTAGAAGGATCATTCATAATAACTTGCTTGTAATCAGTAGGTAATGTGCTGATGAAGGGTTTGACGGAAATAATTCCGGTATTACATTTTCTATGCCGGCGAGTGTGTTCTCGGTTACAGAGATGGAAACAGGAGTTATTTGAACAGACCGGTGGGCAAGAGATTTTTCATCAGGCTCCGGTCTGATAATAGAATGGTATCTCATGATGAAATAAGTAAATTATGGGGAAGGAGCGATAATGGAAAATCATAGCCTTTATAATTTGATTGCAAAAATGGGGAAGGTCTTATCAGTGGATACTCGCATTGAATTAGTTACCGTAGGGAAGGACGGTTATGCTCTGAAAATAGAGGATGTTGCGAGCTGCATATGAGTAAGCGTTTCCGCGATTCTATAAGTGTGGTAAAATAAAAAGTTTAATTAGCCTTGTTTAGCTATTTTCCTTTTCCCATTTATCAGGAAGTAGTTCCCTGTATTTTTCAAGGGGTGTGTTCGGTTGCATTCTGCGGTTCTATTGAAGGTGATTGTGATCCCGGAAAGGCTGAACTCTTCTTCCGACAACATGATGGGTACTATTTGAGTGAACGAAGGAGAGGAGGTTGTCGTTCGGGAGTGGGCAACACCATTATAATAATCACGAACCACATCTTTCCTAGCTTGTTTAAAGCTATAGCCCCGTCGGGACATCCAGGAGCTCATATCCCCCAAAGTGGTATGTTGCTTGCGGCAAACATCGGCTAAAGAACAATTGTGGTCTACTTTCAATACTTCCAGAAAACGTTTCCAAGTGGCTCTAAATCTACTTTCTTCTAAATCCATAATACTTCGTTTTTATACGCTGCAAAGATACAAGAACGAAAAAAGACAGACTAGGTAGAATCGCGGAGACGCTTACAACATATTAAAATTAAAGACTTTTCGAGGCTGTAATTTAAACTGTGTCAGCAAAGCAAACAAATAAAGTATTAACTTTGCTAACACAGTTTTTTTATGAGTGAAGAATTTGATTTTGAAAGGATCAAGAACAAGGCAATCGAGCAGCTCAAGGCTGGCAAGCCCTTGTTGGGTAAGGACGGAGCTTTTGCCCCGTTATTGGAGAGCATTTTAAATGCAGCTTTAGAAGGTGAGATGGATGCCCATCTTTCCGAGGATGAACGCATGAGTGGCAACCGTCGTAATGGCAAGATGCAGAAGCAGGTGCAAACTTCTATGGGTGAGGTGACCGTTTCTACCCCCCGTGATCGTAATTCCACCTTCGATCCTCAGTTTATAAAGAAGCGGGAGACCATTCTCGCGGAAGGTGTTGCTGACCGCATAATCGGCCTTTATGCCCTTGGTAATAGTACACGTGAAATAAGCGATTGGATGGAAGAGAATCTTGGTAACCGTGTGTCTGCCGAAACAATCAGTTCCATCACTGACCGGGTACTTCCGGAAATAAAAGCGTGGCGTTCGCGTAGCCTGGATTATATTTATCCGATAGTCTGGATGGATGCCATTCATTATAAAGTCATGGATGAGAGAGGCTGTGCCATTACCCATGCAATCTACAACGTATTGGCTATAGATAAGGACGGTCGTAAGGATTTGCTTGGGATGTACATCTCTAAGAATGAGGGGGCAAACTTCTGGTTGAATGTGCTGACCGATTTACAGAACCGTGGTGTACACGACATTCTCATAGCTTGTGTCGATGGTCTGAGGGGCTTCCCGGATGCCATCCAAAGCGTATTCCCTGATACCATAGTGCAACTTTGTATCGTCCATCAGATACGTAACTCCATCAAATACGTCGGCAGTAAACACCAGAAGGAGTTTCTTAAAGATCTGAAACGGGTTTACGGTGCAGTCAGCAAGGATGCCGCTGAAACGGAGCTTCTTGATTTAGATCAGAAATGGGGAGAGAAATATCCTATCGTCATCAAGTCGTGGCAGGACAACTGGGAAAAGCTCACTGAATACTTCCAGTTCACATCCGATATACGTCGTATGATTTATACGACGAATACCGTTGAAGGCTACCACCGGCAAATACGGAAAGTTACAAAAAACAAGGGTGTGTTCCCTAATGACACCGCCCTTGAGAAGCTTGTCTACCTCGCTTATCGCAACATACGCAAGAAATGGACTATGCCACTGGCTAATTGGGGCACCATTGCCCAACAACTGGCGATAAAGTTTGGAGATAGATTTAAGTTGTTGTAATTTTACGCTCGTCGGGAGTGCTGGTGCACCCCCTTGGCGCTGGCCGATCCCCGACCGATGAGCTTGAAAGAAAAACAGCGCATGACACAGTTTATTTTACGCCCCCGACTTTTCGATAATTATTTGCGCAAATAACTATCACTTGTTGTCTGTATGCTTTCCGCACGTTTTACCTTTACTTTCTTGCCAAAGTCAAACTTATATATAAGGTTTAAGCACGCTCCTTGATAAGGGGTTTTATTATTTTCTTCTATTCTGCTTAGATTGTTATTGGTAATTGTGGTCAGATTTCTTCTTTTATTCAAAATAGCGTAAACTGATAAATTTATGCAGAACTTTTGATCCAGGAAATATTTGTAAAGGCCGGCATTCATATTGTATACACTGTGATATATTGTTTCGCTTCTACGTGCTCTTCTTTCTGCCATAAAGTTAAAACTTCCACCGAAAGTATTTGTGAAACGAAGACTGTTGTCACAAAAGAATAAGCAATGGACTATATGGTAGGTCTGTTTGGGCGACACTTCTTTAGTGTAGTCGCCATCAAGGGAGGCATTGGTAGTCCACCAGCTGAACAAGGCCTTAGTGAAACCTATTGAAAAAGCATGTCGATAAGACTTCCCTATATTGGTCGGCATAGTATAGGTGATGATCGGATTGTCTTTATCTTGATAGATTAGGGGAAATAAATCATCTTTGCACTTTGCGTAAGCGTAGCTTATACTCCAAGTATTTGACAGACTCAACAATAGCCTGATACGATGTTCGGTAGTAGGTACTAAATCCGGATTCCCTTTAGCATAAGAATATTCAGAGATATAGACAATAGCCGGATTCATGCTCTTATAAGGGATATTTCCCATTCTTTTTGAATAGGATAAAGAGGCTTGGTTCTTTTCAGAGAAAAGGTAACCCACCTTGATGGAGGGGAACAGATTGCGATATGTGCGTTTGTCACCTGCTATGTTATTGGAAATACATTTCACTTCATCCTCTTGTACCCGTATACCGCCATTTAATGTAAATTTCTTCCATTGCCATACATATTCTGCATAGCCTGCATAACCTATACCTTTATAGGTAAATAGCCCGCTTTTATCTTCTTTCTGCCATCCTTCTTCACTCTGATATGCGTAATACATTTGGTTGCCGGTGTGGTTATTATAATAGTCGCCACCCCATTTCAACCTGGAATGTTTGTTGAGCAAGAAGATATAATTTATCTCTGCTTTCCATAAATCAGAAACAGTTCCGGTGTTGCTACATTTATTATCCTCTTCGTTTTTCTCCGGATACTGATAAAGATAATGGTGATTCAGTTCTTTCGTTTCGTCACTTCTCAAATAATCAAGAACTGTTCGCAAAGTATGCTTTCCGTTTTTTGATTTCCAATTATAGTTCAAACTAGCCTGATATATTTTGTCATCCCCTTTCCCTTTACTATGGTAGGAAGAGGTATATTCCTTTTCTGTTTCTTGTATTTCGGAAAAAGAAGAAGATTTTAGTGTGCTTCCAGCTTGTTTTACCATACAGTTAAGTCCGATGCTTTGCAGGGTAGTTATATCATATAACATACTGAATGTTTCATTGATTCTTCTTATATTTTTACGGTCTATATTCTGGTTTACAATATGTGTATTCAGGTGGCTGTTATGTGTTATGTTTTCTGTGATGTAAGGATCTCCTGCATTAGAAAGAACTAGATTGTTGTAAAAATTCCATTTCCCAAGCCGAAGGCTTAATGGAAGACCCAAGCGTTCCCAATGACTATTTCTTTTTCTCATTTCTCCTAGCAAAGAGGGTGAACCATTGCCTCCGCCATCTGCATTTTTTTTCAAAGATATATATATGATTCCTCCTTTAGTCGTGGCATTATATTGTAAATCAGCTTCCGGCAGGATTTCAACATTTTCTATGTCCGTGGCTTGCAGACTTGATAATTCTGTGCGGTCATGAAGTTCTCTGCCGTTTATGTATATTTTAGACACGGTTCCTCCATTCAGCCTTAGTTCAATTATATGCAAGGAAAGAATTTCAAATATAGGAATAAGAAGAGTTTGCAGAGTACGGAGCAGGGGATAAAGTTGTGAAATAATTTTTGTTTTATATGTTGCAGGCACGGGATGCGTATGATATTAGAATCGCGGAAACGTTTACGAAGAGCGCATGAGGAATGCGCGAAACTTGAGAGTGTCATCTGATGTCATAGTACAGGCTACAGGGCTTCCTGAAGAAGAAATAAAAGCCCTTTAATTGAATTGCAAAGGGTTTGGCCGGAAAGAATAGTTTCTATTCATATTCGTGTTTCCGTTTCGGATTCATCGGAAACCAACCTTTCAGCACACGTTCGCGTTGCTCGAAGATCTCCTTGATAGTCCAGAAAGAAGAGAAAGAGAAGACACCCAATAAAGAGGAAATCAAGATGTCACTGATAAGCACAGTCCCTATAATGCCTGCTATGCCCAGTACCAAAAATATCCACCAGCACCGTGTACCCCAATAATATTCGGCCTTGACCACGATGGGGTGGAAAAGACCGATTATTAAAAAGGTACAAATGCCGATGGCGATACCGCCTAAATGGTATTCATTCAGCCATTCCATTCTTTCTTAGCTTTGAATGGGTATTTCTTTTTTGATGCTCTGTTCCAGAGAGATCAAGGTCTCGGTAGCCGTAACACCGGGAATTTCCTGAATCTTTGAGTTCAGCAAGTCCATCAAATGTTCGTTGTCACGAGAGTAAAGTTTGGTCAGCATAGTATATGGACCTGTAGTGAAATGGCATTCCACAATTTCGGGAATCTTCTTCAGTTCTGCCACTACGTTTTTGTACATGGAACCTTTTTCCAGCTTGATCCCTACGTATGTACAGGTTCTATACCCTAAACTCTTAGGGTTCACATGATATCCTGAACCGATAATAACTCCCAAATCAATTAATCTTTGCACACGCTGATGAATGGCTGCGCGTGAAACTCCACATTCTGCTGCGACATCTTTAAACGGGATGCGGGCATTTTGGGATATAATTTCTAGAATTTGTCTGTCGAGACTATCAATTTTCTCCATAATATACCGATTTTAATGTTATCAATCTGTAAGCAAATATAGGAATACTTTTTAATTTATCTACTATTTTGCAAGAAAAAACAGGATTTCTTTGAAAAAAAGTGCAAGAAGAGGAGCTAATCACCTATTTTCTTCTCTATTTCGCCGATTTTCCCTCTTCTTTCAAATGAGAAGGTATCGCTATGTGTATCTAAATAGTTCAACAGGAATAGCGATTTTCTTAACAAATATTTTTGTTCTTCGGACTCTTTCAACAAAGCATCCTGATAGAGCAGTTCGGATAACATGTCGATGCGCGTGAGCAATTCCTCGCCACCATAGTTTTGTCCCATCTCGTTCAGTATATATTCCGCATCCTGATCATAATAGAAGGTGGAAGGATGATTGAAGTAGGCACGATAAATGCTTTGAAGTTGCAATTGCAGCTCGGGACCGTCCTTTTTATCTCTTTCTTCTACCAACTTTTCCAATGCTTCGAAAAACTGTTGAAGCAACCGCATAATGTAATCTCTTTGCAGCATGTTAATTGTCCTCTTCGTTTTTATGGGTTAGTGTTACTAATACTTTATCTATCCGGGCTCCGTCCATGTCGACTATTTCCAGTGTGAAGTCATTCCATTCCATGGCTTCACCGGTCTTGGGAATGTGACCTAGTTGTTGCAAGATGAGGCCGCTCAAAGTGTTGTAATTATAATCGGGGTATAAATCCTCCATTTCGAAATGACTCAGAAAGTCATAGAAAGAGCATTGCCCGTCTATCAGCCAGCTTCCGTCCTTGCGGGGAACGATATCGGGATCTTCCGAGTCACTGGGCAAGGTGCCTACCAGGGCTTCCAGAATGTCCTTCATGGTGATGATGCCTTGCAGACTGCCGAATTCATCACAGATTAATCCGTATTTGATGTTGTGCTGGCGTATTTGTTCCAATACTTTATATACATCCATGTTTTCGTGGAAGTATTGTGCCGGACGGATCACATCACGCAGATTGAATTCGCAACTGTTCAGCTTCCCGAAGAGGTCTTTCAGGTAAACTACTCCGATGATGTTGTCCAGGGTGTTTCCTTGAGTTACAGGATAAACTTGGTACAGGTGTTGGCATACGATGTCATACAGTTGCTTGTTGTTCATGTCTATGTCAATGGATACGATGTCGCTGCGATAGGTCATGATGGTGTTGATGCTACGGTCGCCCAGGGAGAAGACGCGGTCCACAATATCCTGTTCCACTTCCTGCACTTCGCCGTTCTCAGTCCCTTCGTCTATCATGGATTTGATTTCCTCTTCAGTCACTTTTTCTTCAGCTGTGTTGATATGCAGCAGGTTGAAGATAAGTGAAGTGCTTTTGGCAAGTATCCATACAAAAGGAGAGGCTATGACGGACAGCCAGTACATGGGACGTGCCAATAGCTTGGCAGCACGGGTGGAGGCACTCATGCCAATGCGTTTGGGCACCAGCTCGCCAAAGATAATAGTGAGGTAAGTGACCAGAATGACAATCAGGGTTTGAGCCAATAAATAGGCATATGTGGCGGGTACGCCGGCGTCAGTCAGTATGTTCCCAAAATCGGTGGCCAGCACGTCGCCGGAGTAAATACCGGTCAATATACCAATCAGGGTGATTCCGATTTGGATGGTGGATAAAAACTTGTCCGGGTCATTGGCAAGCTTTAAAGCGATACGCGCTGTAGAGCTTCCATGACGGATATCATTGGACAAACTACTTTTACGCGCTGAGATCAGGGCGATTTCGGACATAGCGAATACCCCGTTTAATAAGATAAGTGCGATAATAATGGCAATTTCCATGTAAGAATTTACGTTTTGTTTTGCTAACAAATGTACTAAGAATTGTGTTTTCTCTTTCTTCTTTTAGATTTAATTAATGAATTATCTGTCATTTGCGCTATCTTTGCGGTGTCTATACTTAGAAAGGAGTAATTATGCATCCGTTGGAACTATTCAAATATTGTCCGAAGTGTGGTTCGCCGCACTTTGAAGTGAACAATGAGAAATCAAAGCGTTGCGCCGATTGTGGCTTTGTGTATTATTTCAATTCCAGTGCCGCTACTGTAGCTTTTATCTTGAATGATAAGAATGAGTTGTTGGTGTGCCGCAGAGGAAAAGAACCGGCAAAGGGAACATTGGACCTGTCCGGTGGGTTTATTGATATGTATGAAACCGGCGAGGAAGGTGTGGCACGCGAGGTGCTGGAGGAAACCGGCTTGCAGGTGGAGGAGGCTGTTTATCAGTTCTCATTGCCCAACACTTATCTTTATTCAGGATTTCTGGTACATACATTGGATCAGTTCTTTCTTTGTAAAGTGAAAGATACCAGTCGGATAAAGGCGATGGATGATGTGGCGGAATCTTTCTGGCTTCCGTTGGATGAAGTGAATCCCGAAGAATTCGGGCTGGATTCTGTGCGTGAAGGAGTCCGGCGTTTTTTGAAAGAACATAAACTTTAATGATAAGATATGAAAAGAAAAACCTTATTGATGGCCGCATTGATGGGAGGCTGTTCCTTGCAGGGAATGGCGCAGCAGATAACTCCCAAGGATGTGGCAGGTGACAAGGAATATAACCGGGTATGCCGGGAATATGAGTTGAAAGGCGGGGACAGCATGGAACTGTTACAGGCTTATCTGGACAAATATCCTGACTCCCGTCATAAAAACAGGGTGCTGTCACTGATTGCCTCTGCTTATTTTATGGAGGGAAAATACAAGGAGGCCATTGCCCTGTTCCGGTCGTGTGATCTGGAGGCTTTGCCTGATAAGGAAAGAGATGATTGTGCCATGCGTCTGGCCACCTCTTATCTGAAAGAAGATAATCTGCGTGAAGCGGCTGTATGGTTTACCTTGCTGAAAGAGGTAAGCCCATTGTATCAGGATGACGCTGTCTATAATCTGGCTTATATTGATTATGTGGAGAAACGCTATGACAAGGCGCTGAAAAGTTTCCAGTCTTTGCAGAATGATGCCGTATATGCAGCATTGGTTCCTTATTATATAGGAGAGATTTATTTGGTGAAAGGAAATTATCAGCAGGCCCGTACTGTGGCAAAAGCGTATCTGGAGCAATATCCAGCTAAAAAGGATGTTCCTCAGATGGAACGGATTTGGGGAGAGGCTTGTTTCGGATTGAATGATTACCAAGCGGCGATACCTCCTTTGGAAAGATACCGTGAAAGTGTCTCCCACCCGCAGCGTAAGCCTTTGTATGAACTCGGTATGAGTTATTATTATACTGGTGTTTATTCCAAGGCTGCCGCTACTTTGGGGGAAATGGCTTCGGTACATGATGCCTTGTCACAGAATGCTTATCTCCACATGGGGCTGGCTTATTTGAACTTGAAGGAGAGGAACAGGGCACGCATGGCATTCGAGCAGGCAGCCAATTTCAGTTTTGACCCGAAAGTAAAGGAACAGGCTCTTTATAATTATGCTTTGTGTATTCATGAAACCTCTTATTCTCCATTTGCCGAGTCGGTTACCGTGTTTGAGCGTTTTCTGAACGAGTTCCCGAACTCGCCTTATACGGAGCGTGTCAATGATTATTTGATAGAAGTGTATATGAATACCCGCAGTTATGAAGCTGCTTTAAAATCTATAGCAAAGATTGAACATCCGGGCACACGTATTATGGAGGCCAAGCAGAAGATTTTGTTCCGGCTGGGCACACAAGCGTTTGTGAATGCTCGTTTCCAGGAGGCTCTGGAGTTCTTCAACCAATCGCTTGCTATGGGGCAATACAATCAGGCGACAAAGGCGGACGCTTATTTCTGGAGAGGGGAATCCAATTATCGTTTGGACCGTTTTCCGCAGGCGGGTAACGATTACCGCTTGTATCTGGAATTTGCCACCAGCAAGGACGGACAGGAATACGGTCTGGCTCTCTATAACTTGGGATATACTTATTTCAAACAGAAAAATTATGGAAATGCGGGCACTTGGTTTACCCGTTTTGTGGACAGGGGAAGTGCCAATGAACGTGCCATGCAGGCAGATGCCTATAACCGTATAGGTGACTGTAACTTCTATGACCGCCGTTTTGAACAGGCTCGTCAGGATTATGCCCGTGCGGTGGAGATTGATCCGTCACTGGGGGATTACTCTTTGTATCAGGAGGCGTTTGTACGTGGTTTGCAACGTGATTATAATGGAAAAGTGCAGACGTTGAACCGCTTGATTTCGGATTATCCGGAATCACAATACATGGATGATGCCCTTTACGAGCAGGGACGTGCTTTTGTGCAGATGGAAGATAATGCCAATGCCATTGCCCGTTTCAATATTTTGGTGAAGAAATTCCCGGAGAGCAATGTCGCACGGCGGGCAGCTAACGAGATCGGTTTGCTGTACTATCAGGATGACAAGTATCCTGAAGCCATTCAGGCTTATAAGCAGGTCATAGCCAGTTATCCGGGCAGTGAGGAGGCTCGTTTGGCGCAGCGTGATTTGAAATCTATCTATATTGATTTGAACAAGGTGGATGAGTATGCCAACTTTGCTTCAACTATCCCCGGCGGTGCCAACTTTGATGTAAATGAGCGTGATTCATTGACTTATGTGGCTGCCGAAAGGGTATATATGCGAGGAGAGGTCACCGAAGCCCGCAACAGCTTTACCCGTTATTTACAGACTTTCCCCGAAGGTGCTTTCAGCCTGAATGCCAACTATTATATCGGTTTGATAGACTATAACCAGAAAGCCTATGAAAGTGCAGCTCGGCATTTGGATAAAGTATTGGAATATCCCAACAACAAATATTCTGAAGATGCCATGTTGATGGGTGCCGAAATGGCTTATACGGCGAAGGATTATGAAAAAGCTTTGCATATTTACAAGCAATTGAAAGATAAAGCTGCTTCTATGGAGCGTCGCCAGCTTGCAAAAACCGGAATGTTACGCAGTGCGCATATGCTGGGAAATGAGGAAGAGATTATCTTTACCGCAACAGATTTGCTGGCCGATACTAAACTGGCGCCGGAATTGTCTAACGAGGCACATTATTACCGTGCAAAAGCTTATTTGGATGCCGGCAAGACGGATAGAGCTATGGAAGATCTGAAGATCTTGGCAAAAGACACCCGTAATGTATATGGAGCGGAGGCCAAATATAAAGTCGCCCAGATTTACTTTGACGGCGGACAAACGGATAAGGCGGAGCAGGAGGTGCTGAATTACATCGAGGTAAGTACACCGCATACCTATTGGCTGGCACGCAGCTTTGTGTTATTGGCTGATGTGTATATGAAGTTGGGACGTAACTTGGATGCTAAACAATATTTGCTTTCATTGAAGCAGAACTATCAGGCTGATGATGATATTGCCGGAATGATTGAAAGCAGACTTGAGAAATTGAAAACTGAGAATTAAAAATTAAAAAATAAGTGCTGAATATGATAAGTAAGAAATTGTCAATTGTCCATTGTCAATTGTCCATTATATTGGCTTTTTTGCCTCTGTCTGTTGCATATGCGCAGCAAGATAGTACGTTGAACCGCACTGTGGTGGTAGAGAATGAGTATAATCCCAATATCATGGATGCCTCAAAGATTAATGTCCTGCCTAAGGTGGAGGAGCCGGCTGTAATGAAGAAAGGCATAGAATATGCTACAGCCTTGCGCCCTGTTTTGGCCTGGACGTATGAAAGTATGTCTCCTATAACCCGTGAATGGGCTATGAACCGCGCGAAACGTGGGTATGTCCGTGCCGGATATGGAAATTATGGGAATGTGGATTTTAAGGCTGGGTATCTGTGGGATATCACCGGAAAGGACCGCCTGAAAGTCGGAGTATCTCTGGATGGCATGAACGGAAAGCTGAAGCATTGGAATGCTGAGGATTGGAAATCACGTTTTTATTCTACTGAGTTCCGTTTGGACTATTCTCATGATTTCAGCAAGGTAACTTTGAATTTAGGTGGCGGCCTGCAATCACAAGTGTTTAACTATATGCCTGATTCCGAAGTACATACGGCTTCTGCCAGAGCTGCTGATAAACAGCATCATACTTTAGGCGATTTTCACATCGGTGTTTCTTCCAGAGATGAATCGCTTCCTTTGCAATTCACTTTGCAGACCGGATTGAAGTATTTTGGTATCAAATATCCGCTGGATTATTCAGATAATGCATCTACAGGTAAGGAGAAGATTGTACACACCGAAGGAGATGTATGGGGCAAGCTGGATAATGAGCAACGGGTAGGCATCCGTTTCGAGATGGATAATCTGTTTTATTCTTCGGACAGTTTAATGGGCAACTATACTTCACTGGGTTTGAATCCTTATTATATGTTGGAAAGTGATGACTGGCGGGTCCGTGTCGGTGCTCATGTGGATTGGCAGTCGGGGGAGGACAGTGGCATTGATGTGTCTCCTGACGTGAAAGCCGAATACTTGTTCTCGGATAGTTATGTGCTTTATTTACATGCGTTGGGAGGGCGTGAACTGAATGATTATCGCCGGTTGAATGCTTTTTCACCTTATTGGTCTTTAAACGCCCGGATGCCTTCTACCTATGTGCCACTGAATGCTACATTGGGTTTTAAAGCATCTCCGGTAAATGGTTTGTGGTTTAATATCTTTGGTGGATATCGGATCAGTAAAGATGAGTTATTTTGCAATCTGGTGGATGCGGACGGGTATTATTTTACTCATTTCTTGCAGGATAAAGCAAAAACCGCATATGGAGGTGCTGAACTGAAATATGGTTATAAGGACTGGTTTGACGCTTCATTGAAAGGTACATTTTATAGCTGGAAGACAGACAATGAAAATGAAGAGCTGTATTTAATGACCAAGCCTAAGTTTGAATTGAATTTTTATGCTGAGGCTAAGGTTTTTGAAGGATTGAAGGTTTATTTGGGCTATGAATATGTACAGAGGAAAGAGTATGTAATAGAAGAAGGGAATAGCAGCAGGGATTTTGGTTTGGGCAATATCAGCAATTTGAGTGTGGGAGCCAGTTATACCTTCCTGAAAGACTTGTCTGTTTTTGGGCGTGTGAATAATCTGTTGAATAAACAATATTATTATGAGTACGGCTATCCTGCTGAAAAACTGAATGTTCTAGCCGGGCTTTCTCTGGTTTTTTAGTTAAATAGACATTCGGAAAGGACTTTTTTAAGAAAAAAAAGCAGAAACATACCTTATTATATAGGTGTGCTTCTGCTTTTTTTCTACTTTTGCCCCAAAATAAAATGGAATACATAGTATTATGCAAAAAAATCTAGTAATAGTTGAGTCACCCGCTAAGGCTAAAACCATTGAGAAATTCTTGGGTAATGATTATAAAGTCCTTTCCAGTTACGGGCATATCCGGGATTTGAAAAAGAAGGAGTTTAGTATCGATGTAGAGAATGGGTTTGAGCCGACTTACGAGATACCGGCAGACAAAAAGAAATTGGTAGCCGAATTGAAAGCGGAGGCAAAGAAAGCTGATATGGTATGGCTTGCATCCGATGAGGATCGTGAAGGAGAAGCTATTTCATGGCACTTGTTTGAAGTCTTGGGGCTGGACCCTGAGAAGACCAAGCGCATTGTATTCCACGAGATAACCAAAACAGCGATACTAAAGGCCATCGAAAATCCGCGTGACATTGATGTAAATCTGGTAAATGCCCAGCAAGCACGCCGTATTCTGGATAGAATTGTAGGTTTTGAACTTTCACCGGTATTGTGGAAGAAGGTAAAGCCTGCTCTTTCTGCCGGACGTGTGCAATCTGTTGCCGTTCGTTTGATTGTGGAACGTGAACGTGAGGTACATGCTTTTGTCAGTGAACCGTCTTATCGCGTTACAGCAGTGTTTGAAGTTCCTGATGTTGATGGAAATGAAGTTGAAGTGAAAGCAGAATTGTCCAACCGTTTCAAGACCAAGGAGGAAGCACAGGCTTTCCTTGAAATTTGTAAGGATGCGCAGTTCTCTATTGAAGATATAATAACCCGCCCTGTGAAGAAATCGCCGGCGGCACCGTTTACTACTTCTACGTTGCAGCAGGAAGCTGCCCGTAAGTTGGGATTTACAGTAGCGCAGACCATGATGGTGGCACAGCGTCTGTATGAAAACGGACAAATTACTTATATGCGTACGGATTCGGTGAACCTTTCGGATTTGGCTTTGAATACTAGCAAGCAGACTATTTTGTCCCTGATGGGAGAAAGATATGTCAAAGTCCGTAAGTTTGCCACCAAGACTAAAGGAGCACAGGAAGCGCATGAGGCTATCCGTCCTACCTATATGGAGAATGAGACGGTGAGCGGAACCGGTCAGGAACAGAAATTGTATGAACTGATCTGGAAACGTACCATCGCTTCACAGATGGCAGATGCGGAACTGGAGAAAACAACGGCTACTATTGTAATTAGTAACAGCAGCGAGAAATTTATCGCTACCGGCGAGGTGATTACTTTTGACGGTTTCCTGCGTGTATATAAGGAATCATATGATGATGACAATGAGCAGGAGGATGAGGGTCGTCTGTTGCCGCCTCTAAGCAAAGGGGAAAAACTGATAAGAAAAGAAATTTTGGCAACTCAACGCTTTACCCAATGTCCGCCCCGTTATACGGAAGCCAGCCTGGTACGCAAACTGGAAGAGTTGGGCATCGGTCGTCCATCTACATACGCACCTACCATTTCTACTGTGCAACAACGCGGTTATGTAGAAAAAGGAAACAGTGAAGGTGTGAAACGTCCGTATGATACCTTGAAACTGAAAGGCGGCAAGATTACGGAAATTACCAAGACAGAGATTACGGGAAATGAAAAGGCCAAGTTGTTACCTACTGATACCGGTATCGTGGTAAACGATTTCCTGATGGAGTACTTCCCTGAAATCATGGACTTTAACTTTACAGCGAATGTGGAGAAAGAGTTCGATGAAGTGGCTGAAGGAGAAAAGGAATGGACTGGTATGATGGACAGTTTCTATAAAGGTTTCCATCCGTTGGTAGATAAGACCATTCACTCTAAGACTGAGCATAAGGTGGGTGAAAGAGTATTGGGGACAGATCCTGTAAGCGGTAAGCCGGTATCGGTTAAGATAGGTCGTTTCGGTCCGGTTATTCAGATTGGTACTGCCGATGATGAAGAGAAACCGCGTTTTGCGCAGTTGGCAAAGGGATTGTCTATGGAAACCATTACGTTGGAAGAAGCGTTGGATGCGTTCAAGCTTCCCCGTACGTTGGGGGATTATGACGGTCACACGGTGACGGTAGGAGTAGGGCGTTTCGGACCATACGTGCGTTATGACAAACTGTTTGTTTCTATTCCTAAAGGAACGGACCCGATGGAGATTTCTTTGGATGAAGCGGTCGAACTGATCAAGAATAAGATAGAAGCGCAGGAGAAGAAGTTTATTAAAGTATTCGATGCTGACCCTGATATGCAGGTCTTGAACGGACGTTACGGCCCATACATCAGCTATCAGAAAAAGAATTATAAGATCCCTGAGAATGTAGAACCGGCGGATTTAAGTCTGGAGGCTTGTTTTAAGGTGATTGAATTGCAGAAAAGCAAGGCGGAAACCCGTAAAACGAAAGCGGCTTCAAGAAACAGGGGAACCGTAAATATGGAAGAGGAGTCCGAAAAAACCGAAGAATCCGCTAAAAGTAAGGCGGCTCCCAAGGTAAAGGGCACTGCAAAAGCAAAAAAATGACACGTATATTTCTAATAGGATATATGGGTGCGGGCAAAACGACTCTAGGTAAAGCGTTTGCCTGTGAAATGAGTCTGAATTTCATTGATTTGGACTGGTATATCGAGGAACGTTTCCATAAAACCGTTCAACAGTTGTTCTTGGAGCGTGGAGAAGACGGATTCCGGGAACTGGAACGGAAAATGTTGCATGAGGTGGCCGAATTTGAAGATGTGGTTGTTTCGGCCGGTGGAGGAACACCTTGTTTTTTTGATAACATGGAGTATATGAATGACTGTGGTGATACGGTATTTCTGGATGTGGAACCTGCTGTGTTGTTTCGCCGTCTGAGAGTGGCCAAGCAGCAACGTCCATTGTTAGCAAATAAAAGTGATGAGGAACTGATGGATTTTATCTGTGAGGCGTTACAGAAAAGACATCCGTTTTATTCCAAGGCAAAACATCTGTTTAAAGCTGATGAGCTGGAGGATAAAAAACAAATTCAAGCCTCTGTTGACAGCTTGAGAAAGCAATTGAATAAATAATTATATATAGTAAATACACACTCTTTGTACAGAAGAAGAAATGAGAAAATGGCGTATTGAAGATTCGGAAGAACTCTACAACATAACCGGGTGGGGAACTTCGTACTTTGGTATCAATGACAAAGGTCATGTAGTGGTAACTCCTCGTAAGGACGGCGTTGAGGTCGACTTGAAAGAGTTGGTCGATGAGTTGCAATTGCGGGATGTGGCAGCTCCTATGCTGGTCCGTTTTCCGGATATTCTGGATAATCGTATTGAAAAAATCGCGAACTGCTTTAAGCAGGCATCTGATGAGTATGGGTATAAGGCCCAGAATTTTATCATTTATCCTATCAAGGTAAACCAGATGCGTCCTGTAGTAGAAGAAATCATTAGTCATGGTAAGAAATTCAATTTGGGACTGGAAGCCGGTTCCAAACCCGAACTCCATGCGGTGATAGCTGTGAATACAGATTCGGATTCATTGATTATCTGTAACGGATATAAGGACGAAAGTTATATTGAGTTGGCTCTGCTGGCACAGAAGATGGGGAAACGCATTTTTCTGGTGGTGGAGAAAATGAATGAATTACGCCTGATAGCCAAAATGGCAAAGCAGCTGAATGTGCGGCCTAACATAGGTATCCGCATCAAGCTGGCTTCTTCGGGAAGTGGTAAATGGGAAGATAGCGGAGGAGACGCCAGTAAGTTTGGCTTGACATCCAGTGAATTGCTGGAAGCGCTTGACTTCTTGGAAAAGAAAGACATGAAGGACTGTTTGAAACTGATTCATTTTCATATCGGCAGTCAGGTTACTAAAATACGTCGTATCAAGACTGCTCTGCGTGAGGCATCGCAATTCTATGTGCAGTTGCATGTGATGGGATTTAATGTGGAATTTGTGGATATCGGTGGTGGTTTGGGGGTGGATTACGACGGAACTCGTTCTGCCAATAGTGAAAGCAGTGTGAACTACTCTATTCAGGAGTATGTGAATGACTCTATTTCTACGCTGGTGGATGCCAGTGACAAGAATGGAATTCCTCATCCGAATATTATTACTGAAAGCGGACGTTCACTGACTGCCCATCACTCCGTGCTGATTTTCGAGGTGCTGGAAACGGCGACTTTGCCCGAAATGGATGAGGATTTCGAAGTAGGTGAAAATGACCATGAATTGGTACATGAACTTTATGAGATATGGGATAATCTGAATCAGAGCCGTATGGTGGAGGCGTGGCACGATGCACAGCAGATACGTGAGGAAGCACTTGATTTATTCAGCCACGGTATTGTGGATTTGAAGACCCGTGCCCAGATAGAGCGTCTGTACTGGTCGGTGACCCGTGAGATCAATCAGATTGCTTCGGGGTTGAAACATGCGCCCGATGAATTCCGCAAACTGGACAAACTGCTGGCTGATAAATATTTCTGTAATTTCTCGTTGTTCCAGTCGTTGCCGGACTCGTGGGCGATAGATCAGATATTCCCTATCATGCCTATCCAGCGTCTGGACGAGAAGCCCGACAGAAATGCTACCTTGCAGGATATTACTTGTGATTCGGATGGAAAGATTGCCAATTTTATCTCTACCCGTTATGTATCGCATGACCTGCCGGTACATTCGTTGAAAGGAAAAGACGCTTATTATATAGGTGTGTTTCTGGTTGGTGCTTATCAGGAGATTTTGGGTGATATGCACAATTTGTTTGGAGATACCAATGCGGTGCATGTCACGGTGGATGACAAAGGATATTCCATTGATCAGGTAATTGATGGTGAAACGGTGGCCGAGGTTTTGGATTATGTACAGTATAATCCGAAGAAACTGGTGCGTACACTGGAAACGTGGGTGACCAAATCAGTAAAAGAAGGACGAATTTCTGTAGAGGAAGGAAAAGAATTCCTCTCTAATTATCGTTCCGGGTTGTACGGATATACTTATTTGGAATAATAACATGAAAGAGAAACTGACTATCATAAAAGTAGGTGGAAAAATTGTAGAGGAAGAGTCTACACTTAATCAGTTATTGGCTGATTTTTCTGCTATAGGAGGTTATAAGTTGTTGGTACACGGTGGCGGGCGCTCTGCTACCAGACTGGCGGCACAACTAGGGATTGAAAGCAAGATGGTGAATGGTCGCCGCATTACGGATGCAGAAACGCTGAAAGTGGTAACCATGGTATATGGCGGACTGGTGAATAAGAGTATCGTAGCCGGTCTTCAGGCAAAAGGTGTGAATGCCATTGGACTGACCGGAGCTGATATGAATGTGATCTGTTCAGTAAAGCGTCCGGTAAAAGACGTGGACTATGGCTTTGTTGGTGATGTAGAGAAAGTAAATGCCAATTTTTTGGCGGCATTGATCCGTCAGGGCATTGTGCCTGTTATGGCTCCATTGACCCATGACGGCAAAGGAAGCATGCTGAATACCAATGCTGATACCATTGCCGGAGAAACCGCTAAAGCATTGGCCTCCTTGTTTGATGTGACATTGGTTTATTGTTTTGAGAAAAAGGGTGTATTGCGTGACGAGAATGATGATGACAGTGTAATTCCTGTCATTACTCCTGAGGAGTTTAAAGAATTTGTAGCGCAAGGTATCATTCAAGGAGGGATGATTCCTAAGCTGGAAAATTCTTTTTCTGCTATTGATGCAGGCGTCAGTCAGGTGGTAATAACCTTAGCATCAGCCATTAGTGAAGGAAGTGGAACCGTAATTAAAAAATAATTCAAAAAAACAGGCGGGTGAGTGTAACTTTAGTGTAACTCACCCGTCATTATTACAGAGCAATGCGAGAGATCAGTTTCCGAAACGATATTCTGCCCCTGAAAGACAAACTCTACAGGTTGGCGCTTCGTATTACGCTGAATAGTGCTGAAGCGGAGGATGTGGTGCAGGATACGATGATCAGAGTATGGAACAAGCGGGATGAATGGCCGCAGTTTGAATCCATTGAGGCATATTGCCTGACCATTGCTCGTAACTTGGCAATTGACCGCAGTCAGAAGATGGAAGCGCAAAATTTGGAACTGACCTCTGAAGTGCGGGAGATGCCTGATACATTGACGCCTTATGATCGGTTGGCGCAGAACGAACAAATACAGTTGGTTCACCGTCTGGTCAATGAGCTTCCCGAAAGGCAGCGTACAATTATGCAGTTGAGGGATGTTGAAGGAAAGAGTTATAAAGAGATTGCAGATATTTTGCAGATTACGGAAGAACAGGTGAAAGTAACCCTTTTCCGTGCCCGGCAGAAAATAAAACAAAGATACACTGAAATAGAGGATTATGGATTATAAATATATTGAACAGCTTTTGGAACGTTATTGGAATTGCGAAACTTCATTGGAGGAAGAGCAAATATTACGTTCATTCTTTCGTCAGAAGGAAGTGCCTGCTCATTTACTCCGGTACAAGCAGTTGTTTGCTTATCAGGATGTGGAGAAGGAGAAAGGTTTGGGAGATGATTTTGATACCAGAATTCTGACCCGGATAGAAAGACCGGTGGTAAAAGCACAACGTCTGACTATGCGTACGCGCTTTATGCCTCTGTTTAAAGCGGCTGCAATGATTGCCGTGTTGTTTCTTATGGGTACAGTGATGCAACACACTATGGAAGGTGGTGATAGTGATACGGTATCGGTACACGATGAGTATCAGAATTCTACTACCGACCCCCAAGTGGCATACGAACCTGTATTGCCTACAGATACGGTGGCAAAGATTACCGTTGATGATACCGGTACAGGGAAAACAAACTAGAACATTTTCATTTGCTTTTATATAAATATGATAGTTAGTGCTTATTAAAACAACTTTTTAATTCGAGGCTGTGAAGTTTCAATTCTCTCAAATTTTAAATTAACTAACTAAATAATTTTAAAAAGGATTACCGCGTGAGCAGTAATCCTTTTTTGTTTGGTAGATAATTTAATGTAAAGAGAGAGTTATGAAATGAGTTATTTGCTCTTAACGCTTCCAATTCCGGATTTTTTTAGTCCGGTAACCTGAGGGTCACCGTAGTAGTTTACACTTCCTACTCCCTGGGCACTGATATTTATCGTCCCGGATGCATAACAAGAAACACTTCCCACACCGTTTTGTTCAACTACAACATCAGAAACAATCATGTCTTTTGCTTTCAGGCTACCTACTCCTTCCAAATAATATGTCGCATGACCGGCCTGCCCCTTTAAATTGATACTGCCTACTCCTTCTTGGGATACTTTGATGGAACGTGCCATTAATGCATTTGCTTCAATACTCCCCACACCTTCAGCACTGATAGAAAGATCTGTTACTTTCACGCTGTCTTTCAGATAAATACTTCCTACACCTCTTTGCTTGATACTACATAAGACCGGACTGGTAATTGAGATATTGATTTTTGAACTCTTGAAGTTTTTGAATTTGTCTTTATCCATACTGATACTCAGCGTACTGTCTTTGACCATGACAATGAGTTGGGGGATGTAATTATCCGGACCGTCGGCTTCTACTTTGGTCACATTCCCTTGAGTAAAGACAATGTTGGCAGGTGCTTTGTTCTCTATCTTATTGAAAGGAGTTACGCTATATTTTTTGGTCATTTTACTCTTGCTGGGTTTCGGACCTGATGATATGTGGAAACAGCCTGTCATCATTGTGATTGCCAGAAAAAGACTGAAAAAATAAATAGTTTTTGTTCTCATGGTAATATATATATTTAATTGGTTTCTGTTAATTAGACGGTGAAGATTCCTGGAAAGTTGCAAATCTCTGCCTTTTTTTATTGGAAAGCTGTATCTTTGTATCCGTATGGCAACTAAAAGAGTACTTCCGGATAAAGATTTTGACCGTATTATAGTGCGTACACACAAGCTGGCGCGTAATGTTACTATGCGGGTAAAGCCCGACGGACTGCATGTTACTGTTCCTCCTTATAGTTTAAGCAGTAAAGTGCTGGAGGTGGTGGAGCAATACAAGCAACGTCTGTTGGAGGACTGGAGGAAAGTGAGTAAGAAACCGATTGATTTAAATTTTCGTATTCATACTCCCTGTTTCCGTTTATGGCTGGAGCAAGGTAACTTTACTTGCTTTTCCGTACGTTTTACCGAGGAGGGAGTCAAGATTATCTGTCCGCGGAATGTGGATTTTTCTTTACCTGAAGTACAAAGGCTGGTACGTAATGCCATCATCCGTGCCATGAAGAAAAATGCGCAAGAATATCTGCCACCTCTTTTATCTGCTTTGTCCGAACAGTATCATTTGCCATTTAAACGTGTGAAGATTACCGGCAGCAAGGGAAGATGGGGAAGTTGTTCGGGAACAGGCAGTATCAATCTTTCCTGTTATTTGATGTTGTTGCCTCCCCATTTGATGGATTATGTACTGTTACACGAATTGTCTCATACCAAGGAAATGAATCACGGCCCTCGTTTTTGGGAGTTGCTGGATAGTATGACAGGAGGGAGAGCTCGTGCCTTACGTGCGGAGTTACGTAGATTTAATACTGATTTTTAGAACTATTAAATAGAATTACAATGAAAAACAGATTTTTAAGCATGCTTATTGGGGCTGTCTTGTTCGTTCTTTCAGTAGCGGCCGAAAATTATCCTTATCGGAGTGATGTGCTTTGGGTAACTGTACCCGATCATGCCGACTGGTTGTACAAGACAGGCGAGAAAGCGAAGATTGAGGTTCAGTTCTATAAATATGGTGTTCCGCAAGATGGTGTGGAGGTTTTATATGAGCTGGGAGGCGACATGATGCCTTCGGATACCAAGGGAACTGTAAAACTGAAGAATGGAAAAGCGGTTATTTCTATGGGGACAATGAAAGAGCCAGGTTTCCGTGATTGTCGTCTGACGGCTAAAGTAGGAGGTAAAACTTATTCCCACCATATCAAAGTCGGTTTCTCTCCTGAGAAGCTTCGACCTTATACCCAGTTGCCTTCTGATTTTAATGAATTCTGGAATAAGACTAAGGCGGAAGCGGCTCAGTTCCCTCTGACTTATACCAAAGAGTATGTAAAGAAATATTCTACGGACAAAATGGACTGTTACTTGATCAGGCTTCAGCTGAATAAGCAGAACCAGTGTATTTATGGTTATTTGTTCTATCCTAAAGCGGAAGGAAAGTATCCGGTAGTACTGTGTCCTCCAGGGGCTGGCATCAAGACGATCAAAGGGCCTATGCGGCATAAATATTATGCGGAAGAAGGCTGTATCCGCTTTGAGATAGAAATCCACGGATTGAATCCGGAGTTGGATGAGGATACTTTCGGCGAGATAAGCCGCGCTTTCAGCAGCCGGGAAAACGGCTACTTGGTAAACGGCCTGGATAGTCGCGAGAATTATTATATGAAACGGGTTTATCTGGCTTGTGTCCGCAGTATTGATTTGCTGACTTCATTACCTGAATGGGATGGTAAAAATGTTATTGTGCAGGGGGGGAGCCAAGGGGGAGCTTTGGCTTTGATTACGGCAGGACTTGACAAGCGTGTTACGGCATGTGTGGCAAACCATCCCGCTTTAAGTGATATGGCAGGTTACAAAGCCGGCCGTGCCGGGGGATATCCTCATCTTTTTAAGAATACGGTAGATATGGATACACCTGCCAAGATGAAGACCCTTGCATATTATGATGTGGTGAATTTTGCCAAACAGATTACTGTTCCTGTTTATATGACATGGGGATTCAATGACAATACTTGTCCTCCTACTACCAGTTACATTGTCTATAATGTACTGAACTGTCCGAAAGAGGCGTTGATTACTCCAGTCAACGAGCACTGGACTTCTGAAGACACAGAATACGGGCATTTGCTTTGGATAAAGAAACACTTGAAATAAATCGATGGAAATAGATGTTTTTAAGATTATAATTGCTATATTTGTTTAGCATAGTGTAGCAACTATCTGTATTTTGATGTTGAACCCTTAAATCGCAAACAGATATGACCGACCTCACCATTCTAATCGCTGTTATTGCATTGGCATTGTGGCCGCTTGCATTTTTAGTTCTTCGCATCCGTCATGAGCGTAAAAAACGTAGAGACCGTTTGGACCGTATGACAAAGGAAGACTTGGAGGATATCGGTACGGAAGAGCTGGTTATAGCTGTGCTCAAAAAGATAGGCTGTCAGCCGGAAACCAATGAGGAAGGACATATTGTCTTTAAATATCAAGGTGATGATTTTTATATTGCGGTGGAGGATGAGGCCCGGTTCATCATGATATGGAATCCGTGGTGGGCGTCTATCAGTGTGGATAATCCGGCTTTACCTTACTTAAAAGAGATTGTCAATCTGGTCAATGTGGATTCGTTGGTGACCACTGTCTTTACGGCGGATGAGGATGAGAAAAACGTGGGGCTTCATTCCAAGTGCCATACGGTCTTTACTCCCAAAGAAGGCCAGTTGGACGAATATCTGAAAGCTATGCTCGATCATTTCTTTGTTACTCACGATGCTATCAAGCAAAATTTGCAGCAACTGGGTAGTGCCGCTTCGGAAAGTGTTAATAAGGAACGGACAAAGGTGAAAGGATTTGCTGCTTATAAAGAGAACAGTACGCCACTGTCTTCTGTCGAAGAAGAGAAAAAATAAGGAATGTTTTCATTCGTTCCGGCTTTTATGAAAGTTGCTTTGATGTATGGTTCAAAGCAACTTTATTTGTGTTTATACTTATGCTAAATCCTTTTTCTCTTAAGTATTTTTTTTCTTATCTTTAAGTTCTTTTTTCTTGGAATCCTGAAGTTCAACAAGAAGGAAGATAAGGTGGAGGGCATGTTTGACAAATGCCTGTTCGTTCTGCGTAATCTATCTTCCCTTCTTGAGCGTCTGTGTGCGTTGCAGAGCCGTGTATTCGACCATTTTTTCGAGGCTGCCGAGATTGCGAAATTCACCTCTAGGGAGTTTGGTGAACATTGGGAAAATTTGAAGAGCTTCCGTGATTGGTATAGCGTAATGTCTACTCAATTGAAGAAAGGACGTGAGGAGGACCCTAAAGAGGAACTCGAAAAAGGTCTTTAGGAAGGATTTGAAACAGGTCGTAAGGAAGAATGCTAAAAATGAAACAGGGCGGTATTGCATTTGATGTAAATTGCCTAGGTTACCGGTTTATCGGCTCAGGAAATAATGTTTCTTTAAGTTCTTTTCTGGAGAAATTGACTTCGTAAAGTGATTAAGTTGGCTTGATGCCTGAAACTTGTTGACCGATTTCCGTTCAAAGAGTTTGTTCAAATTATTTCGGTGAATCTTTTTTAAGGAGAGAATCTCTTTTTTGTGATAGTAATCAATTGATTAACAATTGATTGTTTCCTTCTTTTATATATGCTTATTTGTATATCTCTTACCAAGAGATATACATTTTCTGTGCAAAAATAAGCAAAGTTTTGAGAACTAATACATTTTTGGCAAAAAAAATAGGAATTTATATAAAAAATAAGCTTCCAAGTCCATTTTTATACTCCTTTATCCTATTTGAAATAGGATATAATATGTTGATATATTGTTTGTTAGTTACTTTCTATAGATCTCTTGGTAAGAGATCTATAGAAAATGTCGTTTTTAAGTTCCTTTATTATATGATAAAGTATGTCTTTGAAGCGATGAGAATGAATGAAATTAACATAGAGCAGATGGAATATCTATTTCTAAGACGTAAACGAAGTAGCGCCGTTTCCGAGCGGCAGAAGAACTTGCTTTTCAAGGCCGCCCAGCGGCATTGGGAGGAGGAGTTTGTCGGCAAGGAAGCGAATATTCGTAAAGTGGACTGCCGTATATATAAAGCTATATTGTACCAGCTTGAGATACGTCAGATATTCCTTGACACTTCGCTTTCGCTGAAAAAACTGAGCGATTTGCTTGAAACAAACCAGACCTACCTAAGTAATGTAGTAAACAAATACTTTGGCTGTAACTTGAAGGAGCTTGTGAACGGCTATCGTGTGGAATATGCCAAGGAGCTTCTTAGTTTCGGTCGTTGTGCATTGAATGACTTGCCTCGTAGTTGCGGTTTCGCTTCTAAAAGTGCTTTCTATTCAGCTTTCAGTAAGGTTGTGGGTGTGTCACCTTTGTCTTATCAGTCACGGGAAAGGAGGAAACGGGAGTTACAGGTAATAAACGAACTAAGATATTAATAATGAGATTAATATGTATAATCAATTTTAGTTTTTTTAAATTTATAAATTTAAAGTTTTTCTATTATGAACAAAAAGTTTTTAAGTGCAATCCTGTTCGGAGCTTTGATGGTTTCGTCAACGGGAACATTTGTGTCTTGTAAAGACTACGATGATGACATCGAGAATTTGCAGGGCCAGATTAACTCAAACAAAGACGCCATTGCTGCATTGCAGAAGTTGGTGGGAGAAGGTAAGTGGGTAGCTGCTATTTCTCCGATTGAAAACGGTTTTACTATTACAATGAGTGATGGTACTACCCAGACTGTAACCGGCATCAACGGTAAGGATGGTGTAGATGGAAAGAATGGTACTGAATGGACTATCGGTGAAGATGGTTTCTGGTACAAGGACGGTGAAAAGACTGACGCCAAAGCTGTAGCCAAAGATGGTGTTGACGGCAAGCCGGGTGCAAACGGTCAGACTGCTCCTTCTCCTGAAATTGTGGATGGCAAATGGGTAGTTTACTCATGGAATGCTGAAACTGGTGAGTTCGAAAAGAAAGACACCGGAATTTCCGCACAAGGCACAGGCGCTTACTATGTAGAAAAAGACGGTGTGATTTATTTGAATATCGCCAATGAAGCTGGTGTATTCGATAAGGCTATCGCTTTACCTGCTACTTCTGATGCATTTGTAGCTGAAGCTCCGGCTGCTATCGTACATGTTAAATTCCAAACTGCAAAGTGGCAACCTGCTGCAAAGAATACTACAGAAAAAGCAAAGAAGGCATATAAGGCATTGACTGAGAAATTCACTGACCTTGTCGGTATTGCTGCAAATGCTACAGTAAAACAAGGTGGTGAATTGCCGGTATTGGTAAATCCCGCTAATGTGGAATTGACTGATAAGTTTGAATTCTCTTTGCAACTGACTAACGGTACAACTCCTGATATTGCATTGTCTAACCCCGTCAAAGGTATTGCAGATGATTGGAGTGTTCAGAACGGAACAATGAATAGAGCTGCCAGCACTGAAGATTGCTTCTGGACATTGGATGTGGAACCTGCATACGATGAAAAGGCCAAGACTTATGCAACTACCAAAAAAGAATCTGCATCTCTGGTTATAAAAAATGAAAAGGGTACAGTTGTCAAGACTGCTTTTGCATATAATGTTTCTGCAGACAAAGTGGAAAGTAACGTTAGTGTAGCAGCTGGTACTGTAACTTATGCTCCTACTATTGATTTGACAGCTGTTGATGCTAAGACTACAAAAGCCGGTATTATCTATGCAAATGAATACAAAGGTAAGGCTATTGTAAAACTCCGCGACCAGTTGAATATTGAACAATATGGTTTGTCTTTGGACGGAAATGTATTGACTATTGCCAATATGCCTGCCAATGTATCTAGTATTACTGTTAAATTGAACATTATAGCACTTGGTTTGAATGGTTCTGCTGTTGATCAGGATATTGATGTGACAGTTAATCAAGATATTCAAGTAGCTGGTGGTTTGAACGATAAGAATGTGACATTGTCTACTAAAAAAGTAAGTGGTGCTTATACACAGAATGTTCTTTGGAATGTTGCTGACTTCCAGTTTACTACTGCAACTCAGAAGGATGCATTCTTCAAAGCTAATAAGACAATGAGTGTTTATCTGTTGGACGAAAATGGTGACAAGCCTGAAACAGCAACATACACTTATGTAACAGGGGAAGGTCTTGTTCAGTACAAGAGCGATGGCACAACCACAGCTACATCATACAATGACTTCGCTAAGTTCGGCTTTAGCTTGGATGCTGCAGAATATGTACCTGGAACTTATGCAATTGTATTTGAAGCAACAGACGGTGCTGCAACAATTGTGAAATCTGAAGCTACTATGATTGTTTCTAATCCGAAGGCAGAAGATATCTTCAAGTTGGTACCTGACTTTACTACAGCCGGTGTATTGCAAGTTATCGGTAACTACGCTACGGTAGCTAATAAGGTGGTTTACGATTTGGAAGACGGTATCTTGGCTCCTGATTTCGCTGGTAGTGAGGTAACTTATATCGACTTGGATCACAAAGCTTGGGAAGAAGCGATGGGTGCTGCTACAGAAATGGGCGCAGAAGACTGGATTACTAACAACCGTTTGAATGTATACCAGAATGCTTGGAAGGGTGCTGCTACTCCTGCTAACCAATATATGTTGAACAAGGAACGTAATATCCGTGCTACTTATACCTTGTATGGCAATGCTGAAAACACTATTGACTATGACTTCAAGGTTATTGTTAAGAGCTCGGTTTATACTGCTGATGGTTCTAATGTAACAGTAAAAGCTATTACTGGCGCCTTTGGTAAAGAAGTTAATATGACTTCTAATATCTCTGCTGTTTATGCTTTGGGTATCAACAAGGGCAAGGCTCTGACATTATTCGGAAATGCAGGCGGTTCTACTGAAAAAGATGTTACTGACTATGACGCTCCTAAGAAAGATACTGCTGGTAAGTATGTAGTGAATGCTGATGCTACTCCTGTTGAAATTGCGAAGGCTGACTTGATTAAGTTCGGTATGTCAGTTGATGCTTATACCGCATTGGGAGCAGACGATAAATTCTTCTTGACTGTTAAAAACAATGATGTAACAGTAGGAGCCCATAATAGCACTTTGAAAGGCTGGAACATTATCATGACTGAAGTTAACAAGTATTATACTTATAACAACGGAACATGGGGTGACAAAGCAGATTTGTCAGCAGAGGAGAAAGCTGCAAGAGATGCCAGTGCTGAAGTTGCTTTGTTCAAAGCTTACAAAGATAAGTTGGCATACGATACCAAGAAAAAAACTGTAACAACTCAACCTAAACCGGCTTCTGATGAAATCAAGTCTGTAACATTTGCATGGGACGATGCAAAATTGGCTGAGAAATTTGTGACATCAACCACAATCGGTACTGACGGTAAATTTAAAGCTAAAGCAGAAACTGAAATCAAAGCATCTGATTTGGTTAACGGTAAGGCTGAGCTGAAAGTAAACATGAAGGTAACAGACAAGTGGGGCATGGTAATGACCAAGACTTATACTGTTACTATTAAGAAATAATCATACTATAAAGTAAAAGTCCGCTTCTCCTTCGTGAGAAGCAGCTTCTGCCTAAAGTAGAAATTATAAATTCTTTCAAGCGGGGAAAGCATACGTATCCGGCAACGGGCGTTTCTTTCCCCGCTTTTTTTTAAAGGAAATGACTCTGAAGAATAGTTTGATTCTTTCCCGGTTAGGGTCTGTTCATTGAATTTGTAATCAATAAATTGTATATACCATGAATAAAATAGAAGAGATAAAGAAAAAAATCAGGGATTTGAAGTTAAAGCAAAAGATGACAACTGGGCGTTTGGAATGGAACGATATACAGAGAGAAATAGACATTTTGAATAATGAGTTAAAGCAACTAGAAACAGACAAACCACAATATGGAAAATAGATTACGCCTGTATAATTTAGGTATGAAGATATTTGGTGGTTTTGCAACACTAGGTGGAGTCATACAGACTTTGCAAATATTTACGCAGCCAGAGCTTGATATTAAAACTATTCTGCTTTCGTTTCCTGCGTGGGTAGTATATGTATTTGTATGTCTGACTATTATTCTTGCCATGTTGAGGAAACGGTACAAATCTATGAATCAAGAAGTGGAACTATTGAATGTTAAATTAAACGAGCAAACTGCAATGGTTCGTTCGTTGCAGGAAATGATGAAAATTGTGCCATTTAAAGGACGTTTTTTTTTGACCACCGAGTATTTGTACAATGAATTAGGGGAATATATACAGAATAACATTGATATTGATTCAATAGAGATAAAGAACACAATAGAAAAAAAAGGGATGGGAAATAAGAGAGATTCCTTTGTCCGACTAAATGTAAGAGGTGTTGTCTCGCATAAAATCAGTACATTTCATTTGCTGGTGGCAGGTGATACCATTGTTAATTTTGAAGATATAAATATACAAGCGTTCGAGCGTGTTGGTGGAAAGCTGAAAAAATTATGTGCAAGAATTGCTGATAACGGGCAGGATTCTTTGCTGAAGCAGGTTGTTGTTTCTTATGACAAAGTAAAAAGTCCTGGTAGTATTGTTGATTTGATGATTGAATGGTGCTGGCCTAACATGTTGAATATTACAGATTGCGATTATACTACATTGCCTAATTTTTTGGCTGGTACGGTGAAAAACCTGAAGATGTCTTTGGAATGTAAAGAAGATATAGATTTTAAATCGGCAAGTATATATAAATATAAAGTCGGTATGGATAAGGCCCAGTTGATTTTGGACGTTGATATGTCCGAAATCATAGATACGATATCTTATGAAGAAGATAATCCGTTAATGAATTCTACTTATATATTGTATTACGAAGTTGCCAGATGATTGGAAATCTGAAAAAATATATAGATAAGGCATCTTTTATGGAACATATAGATGCCAAGCTGCGGCAGAATGAACCTATGATTATAGATTCATTCGTCAGTAATAAATGTAATCTGAAATGTAGACATTGTTATTTTGGAGATGCCCGGCCCATATCAGAGTCGGTTTCTTTGGCAAGATGGAGAAGTTTTCTTGATGAAGCTATTGGAATGGGTATGAAACATTTTCATTTTTCGGGTAAAGAATCTTTTTTGGATAATAGAATCTTTGATATCCTGAATCTTTTAGCGGAATATAAGGAAGATAGGAGAATATTTTATGGAGTTGTTTCAAATGGAATGAGTATGGATATTCAGGGGTATGACGAAGTTCTTGCAACCAACATCTCATACCTTGAAATTAGTCTTGAGGGCTCTGGAAAATACAATGATTTGATAAGGGGTGAGAATGGATACAATACGGTTTATGAGTTGATTGAAAATGTGGAGCATCGAGATAAAATAAATATTACTTCTACTATTTTTGATGATAATGGAGCTGATTTATTATCCATGTTGCTTGCATATTGGAAATTAGGAGTTGATAAATTTAATTTTGCTCCTATCATGTATTATTCACCATTTGAAATGAAACCATTGAAAAGTTTGTCGTGTGAATCCTTGCTTGGTTTTGTTTCGCTCTGTCTTGATTTTATGAATAATGATAACAGTTCGGATGCTATTGATATAAGGATTTGTATGACGAAAGCAATGGCGTATGAACTGTTTTTGAAAGAAAATATATTAACCGGAAAAATAGAGGAATATATATACAGAGGCAATAAAATGAAATATCAGAGGGGGAATAAGGTGTTGGAGTTTAGTTATCCTTTACTCAGCATTCCATTCCTTAATGAATTGGTCGTTACTCATGATGGTTACATTATATCCTGTGCAGATGATATTCATTATAAGTATCTTGATAAGATCGCTTTACCGAACGTGAATATAGTAAAAAACAGTTTTGCAGAAATATTGCAAGCGAGAAACGAATTTATTTTGTGTTATTTAGACAAAGAATTATCTCAATATACTAAATGTTTATAATTATGAAAACACAAGAATTTGTAGATGTTCGGGTGGGTGAAAGCACTCAGCCGGATCACGGTTATGAATTGAGTGATAAGTGTATAATAACGAAAAGTTCAAATGCTGTCGCTAGCGGAGCAGGAAGCAAAGGCTTGTTTTCGTATAAAAGTACTAAGCTGAAAAGTGCTGAATGTAAAATCAATCAGAGTTTACGGGATGTTGATAATGGAGCAGGAAGCAAAGGTTTGTTTAGTGTGAATGTTGATTAGTAAGCATGGCTTTGTAGAGAAGTTTGTTTGTCTTTTTAACTTCTGAACATGAAGCTAAAATGTTTGACCTCTTTTGCATGTGGCAACAATAAATTGACATAAAGCAAGTAATCATTCCTTTTCTTATAAAAGTGTGCTAAAAACACTTATATCTGAAAACATAACAATTATTTTTGTACGTTTTTTAATTAATGGATTGTTTTTATTCAGGTATGAAGAAGAGTTTGACGGCTTTGGCGTTCGGCACATTAGGATTGGGCATTGCCGAGTTTGTAATGATGGGCATTTTGCCCGATGTAGCGAAGGACTTGCATATAAGTATTCCGCAAGCAGGACATTTTATTTCGGCTTATGCACTAGGTGTGTGCGTAGGAGCACCGGGGATGGTTTTGGTGGCTCGTACCCGTCCGCTGAAACATATTCTGTTAGGCTTGATGGTTATTTATATTTGTGGTAATTTGTGTGCTGCCGTTTCAGTGAATTATTGGATGATGTTGATGATGCGTTTTATTTCCGGATTGCCTCATGGCGCCTTCTTTGGGGTTGGTTCCATTGTGGCGGAAAGAGTGGCTGATAAAGGAAAAAGTTCGCAGGCAGTGGCATTGATGGTGTCGGGTATGACGATTGCCAATCTTTTTGGTGTACCTTTGGGTACGTTCATGAGTAATATAATGTCCTGGCGTATTCCTTTTCTCTTTAATGGAGTATGGGGACTGATTACCTTGTTCTATATTTGGAAATGGGTTCCTTCACTGCCTGCTTTGCCGGATACAGGTTTGAAAGGACAGTTCCGTTTTTTGAAGAATCTAGCTCCATGGTTGTTGATATTTACGACTATGTTTGGGAATGGAGGTATCTTTTGTTGGTATAGTTATGTTACTCCTTTGATGACACATGTGGCAGGTTTCAGTGAGAACAGTATGACTTTCATTATGGTGCTGGCAGGTCTTAGCATGACTGTAGGAAACTTGATGGGTGGAAAGTTTTCTGATCAGTATGGAGCAGCCCGTGTGGTGAAATATACACAGATTATTATGGCCTCCGGTTTGCTTGCCATTTTCTTTGCAGCTTCTATCTCTTGGCTGGCAGTGATATTGATGTGTGTATGTACGGCAGGATTATTTGCTGTTTCGGCTCCACAACAATTATTGTTACTCCAAAATTCACGCGGAGGAGAAATGATGGGAGCGGCCTGTGTGCAAGTCGCTTTTAATTTGGGCAATGCCATTGGTGCCTATGCCGGTGGGCTACCCATAGATGCCGGATTGGGTTATCGGTATCCGGCTTTGGTAGGAGTTTTTATCGTATTGACCGGCTTTGTCGCTGTTTCCCTTTATTCCAAAAGGGAATCGGCTTCTCTTTCCAAGATATAAATCACATCTCCACTCTTTTTAACCTCTACCCGGCTACCTTCCGGATTCAGGTTGAAAGGTGTGGTCTTGTCTGTTTTGTTATCTACGACCATCAGTACATTATCTTCGGCAAAGCGCTTTATTTCCACTTTCAGGTTGGCGTCGGGCATGGTTTGGTCCAGCAGCAGACTGTCATTTAGATATACCGCTATACTATCTCCGGCAAAACTATTAGTTAGTTCTATGTTGTAGACTCCTTCATAAGTCTGTACTTTGTCAGCCTTGCGTTGGAAACGGAAGGACATATACAAAAAAATGATAATAACGGCAAAGACTCCAAAAGCCAGCATACCGTTACCTATCATGAATTGCTTGTTCGTATTTAAACTGTTTTTATCCATAGTGTTATAAGTTTCTGCAAAACTACAATTTTTTAATAGAATATTTTGTAGCACTGGTAGATAATTTGTATCTTTGCACCGAAATGGATGAATGGTGGGGCTTGATTAAGCCCTTTTTTTGTTCTTAATAGTGAATAAATGATAGATAAAAATGTAGTAACCCGGATTGTTGACGAGTGGCTGGAAGGTAAAGATTACTTTTTGGTAGATGTCACGGTGAGCCCGGATGACAAAATTGTGGTAGAAATTGACCATGCCGAGGGAGTATGGATTGACGATTGTGTAGAACTTAGCCGCTATATTGAGTCTAAACTGGACCGTGAAGAAGAGGATTATGAACTGGAAGTGGGTTCGGCCGGTATAGGACAACCTTTCAAGGTATTGCAACAGTACTTGATACACATTGGTAAGGAGGTGGAAATCCTGACTAAAGAGGGAAAGAAGCTGGAAGGTGTATTGAAGGATGCAAATGAAGAGAACTTTACCGTAACCATTGAAAAGAAAGTGAAACCGGAAGGAGCCAAACGCCCCAAACTGGTAGAGGAGGATATTACTTTTGCATATGATGAGATAAAATACACTAAATACTTAATTAGTTTTAAATAATTATGGCCAAAAAAGAAGAAACAATCAGCTTGATTGATACATTTTCGGAATTTAAGGAATTAAAGAATATTGATAGAACAACTATGGTGAGTGTACTCGAAGAGTCTTTCCGTAGTGTGATCGCGAAAATGTTTGGCACTGATGAAAATTACGACGTTATTGTGAACCCTGACAAGGGAGATTTTGAAATATGGCGTAACCGTGAAGTTGTAGCAGATGAGGATTTGACGAATCCCAATATGCAGATCTCATTGACCGAGGCACAGAAAATTGATGCTTCTTATGAGGTGGGTGAGGAAGTGACCGATGAAGTAATCTTTGCCAAGTTTGGCCGCCGTGCCATTCTGAACTTGCGTCAGACACTGGCATCGAAGATTTTAGAACTGGAGAAAGATAGCTTGTATAATAAATATATTGATAGGGTGGGTACTGTAATCAGTGCGGAAGTTTATCAGATATGGAAGAAAGAAATGTTGTTGCTGGATGATGAAGGTAACGAACTGCTTTTGCCCAAGACTGAACAGATTCCGAGTGACTTCTACCGTAAAGGCGAAACTGCCCGTGCCGTAGTGGCCCGTGTAGATAATAAAAATAATAATCCGAAGATTATTCTGAGCCGTACTTCACCTGTGTTCTTGCAACGCCTGTTTGAAATGGAAGTACCCGAAATCAATGACGGGTTGATCACTATCAAGAAGATTGCGCGCATTCCCGGAGAACGTGCTAAGATAGCTGTTGAGTCGTATGACGACCGTATAGACCCGGTAGGTGCCTGCGTAGGTGTAAAAGGATCACGTATTCACGGTATTGTGCGCGAGTTGCGTAATGAAAATATCGACGTGATCAACTATACTTCTAACATTCAGTTGTTCATTCAGCGTGCGTTGAGTCCGGCTAAGATTTCTTCTATTGTGCTGCACGAAGAGGAGAAAAAAGCAGAAGTATATCTGAAACCGGAAGAAGTGTCTTTGGCAATCGGTAAGGGGGGAATGAATATCAAACTCGCTAGTATGCTTACCGAATATACGATTGATGT
The DNA here is from genome assembly GCF_013009555.1 of Phocaeicola dorei. Taxonomy (NCBI): domain Bacteria; kingdom Pseudomonadati; phylum Bacteroidota; class Bacteroidia; order Bacteroidales; family Bacteroidaceae; genus Phocaeicola; species Phocaeicola dorei. Next base: position 216,847 of record NZ_CP046176.1, read on the forward strand.
GTACCGCGAATTGGATGAGAGCGCGATGGATGAGGATATCTACCTTGATGAATTCAAGGATGAAATTGATGAGTGGGTTATCACAGCCATCAAGAATATTGGATTGGATACAGCTAAGGCTGTACTGAATGCTCCGCGCGAGATGTTGATAGAAAAAGCGGACCTGGAAGAAAACACGGTTGATGACGTGTTGAGAGTTTTAAGAGCTGAATTTGAAGAGTAACTCTTCAGTCCCGGCTCGTAGTTAATAATTAAAAAACGAGTATGACGATTAGACTGAACAAAGTAACAAGAGATTTAAATGTAGGAATAACGACGGTAGTTGAATTCTTGCAGAAGAAGGGCTATACCATTGAGGCTAGTCCTAATGCGAAAATTACCGAAGAACAATATGCTGTACTTGTGAAAGAGTTCAGCACAGATAAAAATTTAAAAATAGAGTCTGAAAAATTTAGTCAGGAAAGACAGAATAAGGATCGCAACAAAGCTTCTATCTCTATCGAAGGTTTTGAATCTAAGAAAGAGAAAGAAGAGGTGGTGAAAACTGTTATTCCTGAAGAGGCACGCCCCAAACTGAAGCAAGTGGGTAAAATAGATCTGGACAATTTGAACAAGAAAACTGCGTCAAAGGTTGTAGAACCAGCTGCGAAAGTTATTGAACAAACTCCGAAAGCAGAACCCGTGGTGGAAAAGGTGGTTGAGAGGAAGGAAACTCCCCAGCCCCAGAAGGAAACGCCGAAGCCTGTGGTGGTAGAGGAAAAGAAACCGGAATCGACTCCTCAACCTGCTCCTGCTCCAGTTTTGGAAGAGAAGAAAGAGCCTAAAATTGAAAAGACGGAAGAAAAGACACCCCAGGTGAAAGAGATGGAAAAAGAAACACCCGAAGCAGCACCCGTTCAGGAAAAAGAAGAAGACGATGTATTTAAAATTCGTCCTACTGAATTTAAATCGAAAATTAATGTAGTAGGTCAGATTGATCTGGCTGCATTGAATCAGTCTACCCGTCCGAAAAAGAAATCGAAGGAAGAAAAACGGAAAGAGAGAGAAGAGAAAGATAAGCAGCGTCAGGAACAGCGTAAACTGATGAAGGATGCTATTATCAAAGAGATCCGTAAGGGAGACGATAAGATTTCTAAAAACTTGGTTAACGATGATGCCGCAAAGAAGAAAAAGCGCAATAGAATAAATAAGGAACGTGTGGATATAAATGCTGCCGGTACAACGAATGTTGGAGGAGCATCTAATAATAACCAACGTAACGATAACGCTAACAGACCGAATAGGAACAATAACTCCAAACCTAATAGTAATAACAATCAGGGTGGAGGCAAATTTAATAAAGACCGTTTCAAGAAACCTGTTGTAAAAGCGGAAGTTAGTGATGAAGATGTGGCAAAGCAGGTTAAGGAAACATTGGCACGTCTGACTAACAAGACTAAGAACAAGGCTGCCAAGTATCGTAAGGAGAAACGTGAAAATGTTCAGAACCGCCTGATGGAACAGGAGGAGATGGAACAGGAAGATAGCAAAATATTGAAACTGACCGAGTTCGTTACTGCGAACGAATTGGCAAGTATGATGGATATCCCTGTTACTCAGGTTATTGCTACTTGTATGAGTATCGGTATCATGGTTTCTATCAATCAGCGTCTGGATGCCGAGACAATTAACTTGGTAGCAGAAGAATTCGGATACAAGACAGAATATGTAAGTGCTGAGGTAGCACAGGCTATTACAGAAGAGGAAGATAACGAAGAAGATTTGCAGCCGCGTGCTCCGATTGTGACAGTAATGGGACATGTTGACCATGGTAAGACTTCATTACTGGACTATATTCGTAAAGCAAATGTAATTGCCGGTGAGGCAGGGGGTATCACCCAGCATATCGGTGCTTACAATGTGAAATTGGAAGACGGACGTCATATTACATTCTTGGATACTCCGGGTCACGAGGCATTTACCGCTATGCGTGCCCGTGGTGCGAAAGTGACGGATATTGCTATTATTATTGTAGCTGCCGATGATAATGTGATGCCGCAGACCAAAGAGGCGATTAATCATGCTATGGCTGCCGGTGTGCCTATCGTATTTGCTATTAATAAGGTGGATAAGCCGCACGCCAATCCGGATAAGATTAAGGAAGAACTGGCTGCCATGAACTTCCTGGTGGAAGAGTGGGGTGGTAAGTATCAGTCGCAAGATATTTCGGCAAAGAAAGGTACAGGTGTACATGATTTGTTGGAAAAAGTATTGCTGGAAGCTGAAATGTTGGATTTGAAGGCTAATCCCGACCGCAAGGCAACCGGTTCTATCATTGAATCGTCGTTGGACAAGGGACGCGGTTATGTGGCTACTATGTTGGTGGCAAACGGTACGCTGAAAATGGGCGATATAGTCTTGGCTGGTACTAGTTATGGTAAGGTGAAAGCCATGTTTAATGAACGTAACCAGCGCATCAAGGAGGCCGGTCCTTCCGAACCGGTATTGATTCTGGGGCTGAACGGTGCTCCTGCGGCAGGTGATACTTTCCATGTGATTGATACGGAACAAGAGGCTCGTGACATTGCCAACAAGCGTGAACAGTTGCAGCGTGAGCAGGGCTTGCGTACTCAGAAACTGCTGACATTGGATGAAGTGGGCCGTCGTTTGGCTTTGGGTGATTTCCATGAGCTGAATGTGATTGTTAAAGGTGACGTGGACGGTTCTGTCGAAGCGTTGAGCGATTCATTGATAAAACTGTCTACAGAACAGGTACAGGTTAATGTGATCCACAAAGGTGTCGGTCAGATTTCCGAGTCGGATGTGACTTTGGCTGCTGCATCAGATGCGATTATTGTAGGTTTCCAGGTTCGTCCTTCAAGTTCTGCCGGCAAACTGGCTGAGCAGGAGGGTGTGGATATCCGCAAATATTCTGTTATCTATGATGCGATTGAAGAAGTGAAGGCTGCTATGGAAGGTATGCTGGCACCTACTTTGAAGGAACAGATTACTGCAACCATCGAAGTGCGTGAAGTCTTCAATATTACCAAGGTCGGTTTGGTTGCCGGTGCTATGGTGAAGACAGGTAAGGTGAAACGTTCTGATAAGGCACGCTTGATTCGTGATGGTATTGTAGTCTTTACCGGTGCTATCAATGCTTTGAAGCGTTTCAAGGATGATGTGAAAGAAGTAGGTACTAACTTTGAATGTGGTATCAGTCTGACAAACTGTAACGATATCAAGGTCGGTGATATTATTGAAGCTTACGAAGAAGTAGAGGTTAAACAGACTTTGTAATATACTGAAGTCTGAGAATATAGATGGTAATGTCATCCTGAGCATAGCGAAGGATCTGGCACCTCGCCCAGCGCGTGGGCTGGCAGATTCTTCGCTTTGTTCAGAATGGCATTACTGCTTTTTGTAATAACGATAAAGATGGCGACAATAGATATTATTATATTGGCTATGATTGGTGTGGGTGTCATTATGGGATTAATGAAGGGATTTGTGAAGCAGATGGCGTCTATTGTAGGGTTGATAGCCGGATTGCTGATGGCTCGTGCCTTGTTTGGCATTGTTGCTGAAAGGTTGGCACCGGTTTTAGGTACTTCGACGACTGTAGCACAGGTTTTAGCTTTTATATTGATCTGGGTAGCTGTACCTTTAGGTTTTGCGTTCGTCGCCTCTTTGTTGACAAAAGCATTGGATGCTGTGCACCTGGGATGGCTGAACCGTTGGTTAGGCAGCGGATTGGGAGCATTGAAGTATATGATACTGATAGGGTTAGTTATTCATGTGATAGAATATATAGACCCGAACAATGAGCTGATTAGTGCAACAAAAAAGAAGGAATCAGTGTTATATTATCCTATGAGGGACTTGTCCGGTATCTTTTTTCCGGTATTTAAGAATGTAACAGAACAATTAATAGAAATATAAGATAGATATGCAAGAAGAACCCAATAAATATGTGAAAGAACTGACGCAGGAGAAGTACAAATATGGCTTCACCACAGAAGTTCACACAGATATTATAGAAAGGGGATTGAATGAGGATGTTATCCGCTTGATTTCTGCAAAGAAAAACGAGCCGGAGTGGTTACTGGAGTTTCGCCTGAAAGCATACCGCTACTGGCTGACAATGGAGATGCCTGCATGGGCACACCTCACTATCCCTGAAATAGATTATCAGGCTATATCCTATTATGCGGATCCTACAAAGAAAAAAGAAGGACCGAAAAGTATGGATGAGGTAGATCCTGAGTTGATTAAAACTTTCAATAAATTAGGTATTCCCTTGGAGGAACAAATGGCGTTGAGTGGTATGGCAGTAGATGCTGTCATGGACTCTGTATCCGTCAAGACTACATTTAAAGAAACCTTGTTGGAAAAAGGGATTATTTTTTGTTCGTTCAGTGAAGCGGTGCGTGAACATCCCGATTTGGTGAAGAAATATCTGGGTTCGGTGGTTGGACCGCGGGATAATTTTTTTGCAGCCTTGAACTCGGCAGTGTTCAGTGACGGATCGTTTGTATATATTCCGAAAGGAGTGCGTTGTCCTATGGAACTCTCCACCTATTTCCGTATCAATGCGGCTAATACCGGTCAGTTTGAACGTACACTGATTGTTGCGGATGATGATAGTTATGTTTCTTATCTGGAAGGATGTACGGCCCCTATGCGGGATGAGAACCAATTACATGCGGCCATAGTGGAGATTGTGGTGCATGACCGTGCGGAAGTGAAATATTCTACCGTACAGAACTGGTATCCGGGAGATGCCGAAGGCAAAGGAGGAGTATATAACTTTGTGACAAAACGTGGCCATTGCAAAGGAGTGGATAGCAAATTGAGCTGGACACAGGTGGAAACCGGATCGGCCATTACTTGGAAATATCCCAGTTGCATCTTGAGTGGAGATAATTCTACTGCTGAATTCTATTCGGTGGCAGTAACGAATAACTATCAGCAGGCTGATACGGGGACTAAAATGATTCATTTAGGTAGAAATACCCGTAGTACCATTGTTAGTAAAGGAATCAGTGCCGGAAAGAGCCAGAACTCTTATCGTGGTCTGGTACGTGTGGCTCAGAAAGCAGACAATGCCCGTAATTACAGTCAGTGTGACTCTTTGTTGCTGGGGAGCCAGTGCGGTGCTCATACATTCCCATATATGGATATTCATAATGAAACTGCTGTGGTGGAACATGAGGCGACAACCAGCAAGATCAGCGAAGACCAGTTGTTTTATTGCAATCAGCGCGGTATTCCTACGGAAGACGCTATTGGGTTGATTGTCAATGGATATGCAAAAGAAGTACTGAATAAACTTCCAATGGAGTTTGCGGTAGAGGCACAGAAGCTGCTGGCTATTTCTTTAGAGGGAAGTGTAGGATAAATGAAGAACTAAGAATTTAATAGAATTATGTTAGAGATAAAAGACTTACATGCCAGTGTCAATGGCAAAGAAATATTGAAAGGTATTAATCTAAGCATAAAGAAAGGTGAAGTTCATGCTATTATGGGACCCAACGGTTCCGGAAAGAGTACCCTTTCGTCTGTGTTGGTAGGCAATCCGGCTTTTGAGGTAACGAAAGGTTCGGTGACCTTTGAAGGAAAAGATTTGTTGGCTTTGAATCCTGAGGATCGCAGCCATGAGGGTCTGTTTTTGTCTTTCCAATATCCGGTGGAGATTCCCGGAGTCAGTATGGTGAACTTTATGCGTGCGGCGGTAAACGAGCAGCGTAAATATAAAGGCCTTCCTGCATTAACAGCCAGTGAGTTCTTGAAGCTGATGCGCGAGAAACGGGCTGTGGTAGAATTGGATAATAAATTGGCAAACCGTTCGGTAAACGAGGGATTCAGCGGTGGTGAGAAGAAGCGCAATGAGATCTTCCAGATGGCTATGCTGGAGCCTAAGTTGAGTATTTTGGATGAAACGGATTCCGGTCTTGATATTGATGCGTTGCGTATTGTAGCCGAGGGTGTGAACAAACTGAAGACTCCCGAAACAAGTTGTATCGTCATTACACACTATCAACGGTTGCTGGATTATATCAAACCGGATATTGTACATGTATTGTATAAAGGACGTATTGTAAAAACTGCGGGTCCCGAATTGGCTTTGGAACTGGAAGAGCGTGGTTACGACTGGATAAAAGCCGAGTTGGGAGAATAATATTGGATGCCTAAAGAAGAAAGTGATTATGAGAGCAGAACAACAATATATTGATCTCTTTTCTCAATGTGAGGCGATGATTTGCCAGCATAGTGCCGAGGTGCTGAACGCTCCCCGTGCGCAAGCTTTCGCAGATTTCGAAAAATTAGGTTTCCCTACCCGCAAGCAGGAAAAGTATAAATACACGGATGTGAGCAAATTGTTCGAGCCGGATTATGGTTTGAATTTGAACAGACTCGACATTCCGGTGAATCCGTATGAAGTGTTCAAGTGCGATGTACCTAATATGAGTACCGCTCTTTATTTTGTAGTAAATGATGCTTTTTATCGTAAAGTTTTGCCGAAGGCGCAATTGCCGGAAGGAGTGTTGCTTGGCAGCTTGAAAGAGCTGTCTGAACAATATCCGGCTTTGGTCAAGCAGTATTATGGCAAGTTGGCAGATACTTCCAAGGATGGTGTGACCGCCTTCAATACTACTTTTGCCCAGGATGGCTTTATGCTGTATGTGCCGAAAGGCGTGGTGGTGGACAAACCCATTCAACTGGTGAATATATTGCGTGCTGATGTTAATTTTATGGTGAACCGCCGTGTGCTGGTTGTGCTGGAAGAAAGTGCGCAGGCTCGTCTGTTGATTTGTGATCATGCCATGGATAATGTAAATTTCCTTTCTACTCAGGTTATTGAGGTCTTTGCAAAAGAAAATGCTACTTTCGATCTTTATGAACTGGAAGAAACCCATACCAGCACAGTGCGTTTCAGTAACCTCTATGTGAACCAGGAGGCAGACAGTAATGTGCTTTTGAATGGTATGACTTTGCATAACGGTACTACGCGTAATACAACTGAAGTAACTTTGGCCGGACGTGGAGCTGAGATCAATTTGTGTGGTATGGTCATTGCCGATAAGAATGAACAGGTGGACAATCATACTTTCATTGACCACAAGGTTGCTGATTGCGCTAGTAATGAGCTGTTTAAATATGTATTGGATGATCAGGCGACAGGTGCGTTTGCCGGAAAAGTATTGGTACGTGAAGGAGCACAACATACTAATTCCCAACAAACCAACCGCAACCTCTGTGCTACTCGTGATGCCCATATGTACACTCAGCCGCAACTGGAAATTTATGCGGATGATGTGAAGTGCTCTCACGGAGCAACTGTCGGTCAGCTAGATGAAAATGCCTTGTTTTATATGCAGCAACGTGGCATCAGTTTGAAAGAAGCGCGTTTGTTGCTCATGTTTGCTTTTGTCAATGAAGTAATAGATACCATCCGCATGGATGCATTGAAAGACCGTTTGCATCTGTTGGTGGAAAAACGCTTCCGTGGTGAGTTGAATAAATGTCAGGGATGTGCGATATGTAAATAGGACGTCATGTACGATATACAAAAAGTAAGAGAAGATTTTCCGATATTAGATCGGGAGGTGTATGGAAAGCCGCTTATTTATCTGGATAATGGGGCTACCACTCAGAAACCGCGCCAAGTGGTTGAAGCCATAACCGATGAATATTATTCGGTCAATGCCAATGTGCATCGTGGTGTGCATTTCTTGTCTCAGCAGGCTACCGAGTTGCATGAAGCTTCTCGTGAGACTGTACGTCGTTTTATCAATGCACGCAGTAGCAATGAAATCGTGTTTACACGGGGCACGACGGAGAGTATCAACCTGTTGGCTTCTTCTTTTGCCGACAGTCAGATGAAGGAAGGTGATGAAGTGATTGTTTCTGTCATGGAGCATCATAGCAATATTGTACCTTGGCAGTTACAGGCTGCGCGTAAAGGAATCGTGCTGAAAGTGATTCCCATGAATGACAGGGGAGAACTGTTGTTGGATGAATATGAGAAACTCTTTTCGGAACGGACCAAGCTGGTGAGTTTCGCTCATGTAAGTAATGTGTTGGGCACTGTCAATCCGGCGAAAGAGATGATTGCGACTGCCCATACACACAGTGTTCCCGTTTTGATTGACGGGGCGCAGAGTGTTCCTCACATGAAAGTGGATGTTCAGGATTTGGATGCTGACTTTTTTGCTTTCAGCGGACATAAGATATATGGACCTACCGGTGTGGGAGTGCTTTATGGAAAAGAAGAGTGGCTGGATAAACTTCCACCTTACCAAGGGGGAGGCGAGATGATACAAAGTGTCAGCTTCGAGAAAACGACTTTTAATGAATTACCGTTTAAGTTTGAAGCGGGAACTCCCGATTATATCGGCACTACCGCCTTGGCAAAAGCGTTGGATTATGTATCTGCCATTGGTATGGAGAACATTGCCGCCCATGAGCATGAACTGACCCTATATGCCATGCAGCGTCTGAAAGAAATAAACGGAATGCGTATCTTCGGAGAGGCTGAGCATAAGAGCAGTGTCATTTCTTTCTTGGTAGGAAATATTCATCATTTGGATATGGGTACGTTGCTTGACCGTCTGGGCATTGCCGTACGTACCGGGCATCATTGTGCTCAGCCTTTGATGATTCATATGGGGATTGAAGGAACCGTGCGTGCTTCTTTCGGTTTGTATAATACCAAGGAGGAGATAGATATGCTGGCTGCCGGCATTGAGCGCGTCAGCAGGATGTTTTGATTTCTCCAAACGAAATAAGTCGCCTGCCATTGATAAACATTATATTAATGGCAGGCTTTTTTTTGTATAACAAGAATCAGCGGAACTTCCCACAAGATTGGGAGAAACTTCTCACAAGATTTGCCGCATCTTGTAACAAGATATCAGGCATCCCGGTTTCTTGCGTCTTTTTATGTTCTTTTCTGTGGGCATATTCCTCTTCCGGTAGAAAATATGCCCCTCCCGAAGAATTGCCCCAAAAATCCTTCAGAAGTTTCAGCCTCTCCGCAAACTCCCTGTTCATGGGATTTCCGGCTGAAGGATTGGCTTTTAAAATTCTTCAGCCGGGTATTTATTCTTTCAGCCGGCATATACGTTTTTTCAGCTATGGCTGTGTACTTTCCGGCATCTTCGGAGTTTTCCCTATGTACCTGCGTGCTTTTCACCTTCCGGCCATTGGGCACGCTGAAGGATTTTTTTTCAGTCTGAAAGATTTCGAGGTATCAATTCTTCAGCCGGAATGCCGATGAACAAAGCGTTTGCGGAGAGGCTGAAACTTCTGAAGGAAAAATAAGTGTTTTGCTATGTGTATATAAAGAAACAGGAGAAACAACGGGACGTATTAATAAAAGCTCTTGATGTTTTTTTAATATGTCCTGTTGTTTTTAAAAAAGGGGCAGATGTTTTGAAGTTTCCTGTTGTGAAGTGTGAACATATACTGATGTATAGGCTGAAAGATATATCATGTTTCAGCCGGAAGATATATAATCTTACACCTGTAACATTCTATTCATTCATTGGAGAATTTTTATCACTTCTGAAAAGAGTGTATTGGGGGTAACAGGTAATACGATATAAAAGCAGGGGGCTACATTCATCACGAGTGCGGCCCCCTTTTGGTATTATTTATATTAAGGTAAAAAGAGAGAGTTTATTTGCCATAATCATCATATAACATCAGCAAATGTGATGAACTCCAACTGAAATGGGGAGCTTTTAACAATTCACCGGTGTGTGTGCCATAGTTTTCATGTATCGGTGCTCCTTCTTTCAAGCCTTGCAGACGGTCGAATACCTGGAGGGTATATTCATCCGCCATCTTGTTATATCCATAGTTGCGCAGACCGCGGATAGCGAAATAAGTCTGATCCAACCAGATAGGGCCACGCCAATAGCCACGTGGGTTATACTTCGGGTTGTCTGCTGCTACTGTGGGGAAGGGAATGTAGGTAGAGAACTTGGCTGTATCGGTCAGCAGGGGCAACATGGCTTTTACCTGATCGGCAGTAGCTACTTCTGTCCATAACGGAGTATATGCTTCGCATCCCGGTTCCTGTATAAAGCTTCCGTCCTTTAAACGGCGATCGAAGAAGAAACCTTTTTCTTTGTCGAAGAAATAATCGGCTACTTGGCTACTGTAATCCGGACCGTCAAAAGTAACTCCCAGAATACTTGCAAATTTCTTTAATAGTTTACATTCCAAAGCCAGATAAGCATTTAAATCAACACTTTCCTGATCCATGCTCCATGCATCCTCAGCCCCGTTATTTTTCAGCATCTTGGCATCATCAAAACGGATGGCATTATCCATACCGCTTTCCCAGGCTGCTGCTTCCAATGTGCCATCGGTAGAACCGTATTCACACATACCGTTGCGGTTATGGTCACGCTTGTTGTACCACCATTTGTAATAGGCCATCAATTGTGGATACATTTCACTGATGAACGCCGTATCATTGGTATGGGTGAATATTTCGTCTACCGCCCATGATACGAGAGGAGGTTTGCTGTCGCGTGCATTATTTTCGGCAGGATCGGTATAGATACAGTCTATAATCATACCGTCAGGCTGCTGGTAGTCAAACATGGCACGAATGTTGTCCTTGGCCAATTCCGGATCGAATTTTGCCAGAGCAGCAGAGAAACGCCAAGTGTCCCAGGCCCAGAATCCTACGAAGTAGTATGCGGCATGGCTCGGAACAATTCCTTCGTGGAGCAATCCGCCGCGGTGGGTACGCCAGTTGCTGATAAGTGTAACAACTGCTTTCACGGCGATACGGTCATACTCAGGTTTCATATCTTTGCGCAGAATCTTGGTGAGATAACCTTCCCAGCGTTCTTTGTTGGCTTTGAGTCCTTCCTGCGGATTGCTGAGAGCCAATTGTGCTTTTTGTAATCCGGCAGAAAGTTCTTTTTCTCCGGTATAGAAAGAAATGGCTACGTAGGTGTCGTGTTCGCTGCCATTGATTTTTGCTTGGTAATTATTGTCAGTGCCCTTTACGCTAACATCCGGGGTAAAAGTTAATGCTACAATCTCACCGGAGGGATGACGGGCGATGACGGTATTTTGGTCTGTTTGGACTTGTATCTCTTTTCCCCATTGGCTGGCAGTTAAGGAGAGTTCCTTCCCTGCATCGGAGTGAATGCGGAGCAATGCGGTAGAAGCATCTAAAAAATTCAGGCGTTGAATGATTTTACCTTCCTCTGAACTTGCCGAAAGATATAACTCTCCCGGGAAATAACAAGTGGAATCCGGAGTAAATATAACATTCGCCTGATCGGCATATCCTACCGTGACAGCCGATTGTGCCATCCATTGGCGTCGGTTCATATCCAGACTGAACGGGCCACAGAAACCGTTCACCCAGTGATCTTTCTGCGGAAGGGTAAATCCCATCCAGGAACCGGCGTCTGTGAACCAACCCCGGCAACGTGTCAGTGTATCGGGAGTATAGGCTATATCCAGTATGTTATTGAATTCATATCTTTTGCCTGTGGGGATGTTCTCACTGGCAGGGTTACAGGCGGCTGTGAAGCCTGCAACTACTGCTGTGAGAAGAATGATTTTGGTAAATTTATGTTTCATGTTATTTCGTTATTTGAAGATCGTTTCATCACAGATTATTCAGATTAATACAGATGCAATCATTCACGAATTGAAATTCAATCTGCGAGAATCTGTATAATCTGTAGTGAATCAGAATTTTTAAAACCATTTCTTATGCGCTTTTTCAGCAGCATCGTCTTGATTGCTCAAAGGTTGCATGGTAAAGCTGTATTGCCATTCGTGCGGAGTGATGGTATATTCCGGATGTACTTGCGCTCCCCAAGTATTATCTCCACCTACCCCCATGTGACGGTGGTCGATGTTTAACCATACCATGTCTTTCTTCATAATACTTCCACCATGACGGCGTTCTGTATTGAATGCTACATAGTCAATATCCTCCAACGGGAAATTCCATGCGCTGACATTCAGCGGTTCCTCACCTGTGATTAACAGGCCTTCCCCTGCTTTATTACGCAATGCAACCCATCGTACATCGGTTTTGTTGCCGGTTTCCTGTGCACGGACATACGGATGGAATTGTTCCCATACTGTAGCGGTATAGAGTCCGATAGGATAACCCGTCTTGCGGTCTGCATAGTTTTCTTGTGGTCCGCGGCCCAGCCAGGTCATCACATCATATTCTGCCGGAAGAATCATACGCATACCCAGACGTGGCATTTCAGGAAGGGCTTTGTTGCCGGGTACAAAGTGCATACTTACTTTGACAGCTCCATTGGGGCGTACCTGATAGATGGTCTGCAAAGTTGATTCTTGTGCTTCCAGTTTATAATTTACAGTAACGGTTGCCAGTTTCTTGTTTGAATCTTCTTTTAAATCGATACTTTGTAACTTGGCGTTCTTGCCTGCAAATTTCCAGATGCCGCAACGCTCCAGATGGTTGTTGGCAACATCATTGTCGGTTAATGCACGCCAGAAATTGGGTTGTAATCCTTCTTTTATCAGATTCTTTCCGTTGTATAAGAGTTCTGTCATTTCACCATCAGCAGTAGAGAATGCGATACGGAAGTTCTCCCCTGTCAAGGTGATAGCATCCGGAGTACGTTCGGTATTTATAGTTTTGTCTACTAGTTCCCGGGCAGTCCATGTAGCATTCAGCAGCCGTTCTCCTTCCGGATTCAGTTGCCATTGCTCCATGGCTACCTGATGTCCCTTTGGAACTAATGGGGCTTCCTTTTTGGTAAATGCTTCCAATTTCAGGAAATATTCTTTTCCATCGTTAGGAATCAAGTTCATCGGGATAGTGATGAAGGCAGAAGAACGGGCAGTCATTGTCGGGAAATCCATTTCACCGCTTTGTACAGCTTTTCCGTCTGTTTCTACAGTCCAGTGTAGTTTGTAATCTTCCAAACCGATAAAATCATGCCAGTTAGTCACTTTGATTTGCTTGGTGGTAAAGGCAACCGGCTCAAAATGAATGTATTGATATACTTTTTTTACTTCCCAGATGTGTGGATGAAGTGAACGGTCTGCAGCTACCAGTCCGTTGGCACAGAAGTTGGAGTCATTAGGGACACCTACAAAGCCCATGTCGCCTCCGTAAGCCCAAATCTTATTACCGTTCTTGTCTTTGATATCAAAGGTGGCGTCAACCCAGTCCCATATGAAGCCACCTTGCAGCTGGTCATATTTATAAATCAAATCCCAATAGTCTTGTAGATTACCTACACTGTTACCCATAGCGTGGGCATATTCACATAGAATCATCGGGCGGGCATCACGCTGGTTTACATGGCGGCGCAGGGACCAGATGCGTGCATACATCGGACAGTAGATGTCAGATTTGGCATCATAACCACCTCCCTCATATTGTACAGGGCGAGTAGGATCGAACTTCTTGGTCCAGTCATATAACGTTTCAAAGTGTTTTCCGTAGCCGGACTCATTTCCCATTGACCAAGTGACAATGGCGGTGATATTGCGGTCTCGCAGCACCATGCGGCTCATGCGTTGCATAAACGGTACTTCCCAATCGGGATTATTAGCCAGTGTGCCATCTTTATGCGCCTGCATACCATGGCTTTCAATGTTTGCTTCATCTACCAGATACAAACCGTATTCGTTACACAATGCATACCATTCATAGCGGTTGGGGTAATGGCAAGTGCGTACAGCATTCAGGTTGAATTGTTTCATCAACTGAATGTCTTTTATCATGCTCTCTACGGTGATGGTACGCCCATGATGCGGATCGTGTTCATGGCGGTTTACTCCTTTAAACAATACGGCTACCCCATTTATCAGTTGCATGCCGTTACGCATTTCCACAGAACGGAAACCGAAAGGCTGTGTGAATGATTCCAATGCTTTTCCTTGAGCATCGTAGGTGCTGACTACCAATGTATAGAGATTGGGTGTTTCGGCATTCCAAGGCAATATGGCCGGGAACAAGTGTTTCTGAGCGAATAAAGTATCTGTAACAGAAGTTATTTCCTTTTTATGCTGATAAATTACATTGCCTTTGTCCATAATCTTCACTTCCACAATTCCTCCCGGATGAGGCTTGTGGAGTGTGATATCCAGATTAAAATCTCCGTCTTTATAACCATTTGTCAGACCGGCTACCAGTTTGAAGTCTTGTACACGACTTTGAGGACGGGCATAGAGATACACATCGCGTTCAATACCGCTATATTTCCAGTAATCCTGATCCTCCAGGTAGGAACCATCACTATAACGGAAAACTTTAACGGCCAGTTTGTTCTTCCCGGTTTTTAAGAACGGAGTAATATTAAAATGAGCCGGAAGACGGCTGTCTTCACTGTATCCTGCCAATTCACCGTTAACCCAGCAATAAAAAGCGGACTCAACTCCTTCAAAATCAAGGAAAATATCCATTCCTTTCCAATGGGCCGGTACGGTAAATTCACGTACATATGCACCTACCGGATTGTAATCGGTTGGAACATGAGGCGGATTGGCAGGAAAGGGGTAGGCTACGTCAGTATAGATGGGGGAGTCAAATCCTTGCAGTTCCCAGCTTCCCGGAACCTGTATGTCTTTCCAGCGTTTGGTGTTGTACCCCATTTTATAAAAATCTGTCGGGCATTCCTCATTGTTTTTAGAGAATAAGAACTTCCAGGTTCCGTCTAGTGAAATGCGGCGTTCTGTGGCGGGGTTTACTGCAAAACGTTGGGCGGCAGGTAAAGCTTGTTGTTTCAGTGCATTGGCCTCATTCGTATAAGGAATGAAATGGGCATGGGCAGGTTCACGATTTATTTCATTTATTTGCGGATTTTGCCAGGGCACGTTTTCACCCCAGGCAGAAGCACAAACAAACAACAGTGTAAGAAAAGTATTAAGAGAGTGTTTCATGGTTATTGTTATTTTAAATAGAACAGAAAAGAGTCACAAGAAAAGGTACGCTGAAGTCCACTACAAAGCCGTGAAATATAGAAACCACTACGAAGCTTTGACCGGAATAGCGGGTGATGATGGGTAATGTTGTATCCATCGTAGTGGCTCCTCCAGCCGAAATAGGGGCCAGGTTACCAAACCAACGTACTAGCAACGGGGCAAAAAGCAAAGTGATAATCTCACGTGTGATATTGGATAATAATGCAATGGTTCCCAACTCCGGACCTTTATATTCTGTAATAAAGATACTGGATAGAGAGTAATAGCCGAAACCGGCACCTACTGCCATACAATCTGTTACTGAGCGATGCGAGAGAAACAGACTGACCACTGCGCATCCTGCCAATGTTCCCAATATGGTCATGACCGGTAGAAAGATCAGGCGAGGATTTAATGACCGGAAATTACGTAAGGTCTGCGGATCATTACCTACACTGACTCCTACACTGAACATTAACGCACACAATGCGTAGAAACTTAGCTTACTTTGTGTAAAGTCGTATGGAATAAGGTGATATACCCCACAAAGAGCTCCTAGTACAAAGAATCCGACGATAATCAAACTTCCTTTCATACTTGTCCCTCCTTATTTCTTTTGTAAAGTACATACCATAAAGCCCATGCTGCCGTAACACTGCCCAGCACTGCTGCCAAGGTGATGACAATGGCTTCCAACCCTATAGTGTGCAGACCATTGATAATTTTCTGATTACCGCCTACATCTATACCCAATAAAAAGAGTAGCAACCAAATAAGAACGGTGATGACTTTGTGTATTCCTGAAAGCTTCTGCTTGCGAAGCAGGAAGCCGAGGAGCATCCCCGTGAGCATTAATCCAATAATTGTAAACATATCTATGTCGTTTTATTTATAGGCAAAGATACTTCATTTTTAGATTACAAGGCGGTATCACTGTAGCGAAAACCGCCTTGTTGCCTAATTATATCTAACCAAAAAAGAAAATACTTATTTTAAGGCATCATTAGCATTCAGCTCTGTAAGAGGAGTGGGGTAGAATGAGTTTTTGTCTTCATTGAAGCCTGTTCTTCCGGCAGCTTGCAGGGCTGAGGACAGTTTGCCCCAACGGCGGAGATCATACCAACGATAGTTCTCAAGAGGGAATTCAATCATGCGCTCGTGTTCAATTTGCGCGCGGACTGCTTCTTGAGAAGTACCTGTCATGGGTGGCATATCCCCGTGAACGCTTCTTACTTCATTGATTAAAGGAATAGCTTGTTCGGGATGTCCCTGTTCATTCAATGCTTCGGCTTTCATTAACAGTACGTTGGCATAACGCATTAAAGGAACATTGATCGCAGAATAGTTTTGGTTTAAACCTTCATAGGTCGAGGGCATGAATTTACGGAAGGCTACGCGTTCTTTGTTGTCGAACCAGTCATTATAGTCGTAGCCATAGACACGTCCGTTACCATCGTTATAATAGTCACAATTAAAAAATAATGTTGCATACATACGCGAGTCATAACGTCCTGTAGTAGCCGTTTCCCCTTCTTTTTTGAATTCACTAATCAATGTTTGACTGGGAAGAATCTCATCCCATCCCCCAAGTTCGGAAACACCGATCCATCGATGGAACTGAGTACGATAAGTAGCTCCGTTTGCAGAACTCATAGAGAATTGAATTTCAAAAATCGATTCTTTACTGTTCTTATTATCCCCGCTGAACATAGTGCTGAAATTATTAACCAGTTCATATCCTTTTACTTGGTTGAATGCTTCTATAGCACTGGCCAGATAAGAGTCTTTGTTGGCTGCCTCTTCATAGGCGCGTGTCAGATAGGCAAAACCAAGATATGCATAAGCTGAACCGCTTGTGGCACGGCCTACATTATCAGCGTCACGTGTTGCAGGCAGACTGGTTGCACGTTTCAAGTCTTCAATGATGAAATTCCATGCATCCTCACGGGAAGAAAGGGGCTTGCTTAATTCAGCCGGGTCAGTGATATATTTATCACGAACTATGATTTCTTTCCAGTTCAATAAAAGTTGCATGTGGTAATAAGCGCGGATAAAGTAGCCTTCATTGACCAATTGTTCGCGTGTTGCTGCGTCTATATTCTCATCGGGTATTTCTGCGGTTTTTTCAATTACCTGATTAGCAAAACTGATGCCTTTATAGTAGCATTGCCAGTAATAACTGAACTGAGAGTTACCATTGGTGTAGGTATAGTTGCCTAATTCCACCCAGTTCGGGTAATTCAGAGCATCGCTTCCTAATTGGATAATATCTTCACGATAGGCTTCTACCGGCCATTTGATTTCCGGGAAAGACCACATGTCACCCGAATAAGTCATCAGGTAAAGTTGGGAGTATGCGGCGGCAAGTCCGGCTTCAGCATCAGACTGGTTACGCCAAAAACTGCTTGATGTCAACTGGTCAGGAGATTCTACCGTGAGATAATCGTCACAAGCGCTAAATAAACTTGCAATGCAGATACTTGCTATGTATAATAGTTTCTTCATTTTCTTATTACTTTAAAGGATTAGAATGTAAGTTGAGCTCCAACGGTGAATGAACGGGTAAACGGATAAATCAATTTATCAACCCCGGTATTCAACACACTGGCGCGAGAGAATTCAGGATCTATACCATCATAGCCTGTGATAGTGAACAAGTTTTCACCACTTACATAGAAACGCAGTTTCTCAATATAGAATTTCTGCATGAGCGATTTGGGTAAAGTATAACCTAACTGTGCCTGACGCAAACGGACAAAATCACCATTTTCAAGGAATCTGTCTGATTCTTTCATGTTGCCGTTCGGATCTTGATATACCGCGCGGGGAACATCCGTATTTCTATTGTCAGGAGTCCATGCATTCAATGTAGACTTTAGCATATTTGATTTAGAATTCATTCCTTCATAGAAATATTTGTTTCCATTATACAATTTGAAGTTCCATGCGCTGCCAAGTACGATTGAAAGGTCAAATCCTTTATAGCCGAATGACAGGTTTAAGTTCGCTTCCAATGTCGGGATACCTGAGCCACAGTATTCTTTGTCACCGGCGTCTATGCTTCCATTACCATCTAAATCTTTAAAACGGATATCACCTGGTTGGGCATTAGGCTGTAATAATTGTCCATCCTTGTTTACATGGGCATTTACTTCATCCATACTTTGGAAGATACCGTCTGTTCTATAAAGATAGAATGCACCGATAGGTTTGCCTACTCTGGTTTCTGTCGGGAAATGCTCCGTTCCATATTTCAATCCTTCGCCCTGAAGAACTTGGTCTGCATCTGACAATTCAACCACCTTATTTTTGGTGGTGCTCATATTGAAACCGATATTGTAATCAAAGTCTTTTATAGCATCTCCCCAGTTTAATTCAAATTCGAAACCGGTATTGCGTATCTTTCCGACATTCAGGGTGGGATTAGTCATACCTGCTGAAGGAGGTAAAACTTTTGTTATCAACAGGTCTTCTGTTTGGTTATAGTAGTAGTTTAATGTACCGGTTAATTTGCTGTTAAAGAAGTCGAAGTCGAAACCAATATTTTTGGTATCCGTTGTTTCCCATTTCAAAGAACGGTTTTCCAATCCGCGAGCGATACTTCCTGCCCATGCGTTATCACCGTTGCCTTTCACGTATCCTTGATACATTTCATTGTATGTACTAATCAGCGCAAGGAAGTCATAATATCCCAAAGCATTTTCATTACCCAAACGTCCCCAACTGACACGAAATTTCAAATTGTTCAGTGCAATGTCTTTCGGGAAGAATTCTTCCTGACTGATTCTCCAGCCTAATGCCACTGACGGAAAGCAGCCCCAACGGTTGTCTTTACCAAACTTGGATGAACCGTCATAACGTACAGTTGCCTGTACCAGATAGCGGTCATTATAATTATAGTTCAGTCGGCCGAAGAAAGAAGCGCGGTTATATTTCCATTTTGTTCCGCTACCATCAAATGTGCCACCTGCTCCTGCACCTACAGTTGAGAAAGATGGATCAAGAAATCCGCCCGGAGTTTCACTGGTTACCAATTTTCCGTCTTCTACTTTATAAACAGTGGTTTTACCTTCTACCCCAACAGAATTCCATGTATATTTGCGAGCAGTCATGGAAGTACCTGCCATTGCATTGACGTTGTGTTTTCCAAATGTCTTATTAAAACTTAATACATTTTCCCATACATGTTCTTCCCAGTATCCTGTGGTTTCGCTATGATAAGGATAGTCACGTTTGGCTTTTGGGTCGGCAACATAAGCCGGAGTATGATAAGTCTGACGCTGGTGTTCACCTCTGTATGCATAGCTTGTCTTGAAATTCAGCCATGGGGTGAAGTTCATAGTCAAGGCAACATTGGCTGTGGTATGATATTTTTTGTCTGTAGATTTTTCATAATGCTGGTCAGCCATAACATTACGGTTACTGGGCAGGTCATCAAAGTCACTTAAGCCGAAGCCATACTCTCTTGTATCATCATAGATAGGAACAAGCGGAGAAATCATGTACATTTCTTTAATGGAATATTCCGGTTGTTTGCTATCTGTAAATTTGAAAGCGATATTTGCATCTATATCAAAGATATATTTATTCATATGGAGTTTCAGACGGGCATTGTCTTGGCGATAGTTGTTACCTAGAAAAATTCCTTTTTCGTCGGCATGATTGTAGGAGAGTGAATACTGGGCGTTTTCGGAACCGCCACGGATACTAAACATATAGTTTTGTGAAACACCACTCCTTAGCATGGCATCTTGCCAGTCTGTATCTATTCCTGTGTTTTTATTTACAAATGCAGGCATAGTAACCTCTGTATCATTGGGATACTGGTTCATATAGTTCTGATACATTTGTTTATGAACACTTTTGTATTCTTCGGCATTTAGCAGTTCCAGCTTTTTTGCTACGCTTGTAAAGCTTACATAAGTACTGAAATCAATTTTCATGTCACCTTTTTTACCGTTTTTGGTAGTTACGATAATGACACCATTTGCAGCAACCGAACCATAGATAGCAGCGGCTGCACCATCCTTCAGTACTTCCATTGACTGAATATCTTGCGGATTCACATTTTCAATATCACCGGGAAAACCATCAATGATATAAAGAGGTTGGTTATCACCAAACGTTTTGACACCACGGATTTTAACCTGCACACCTGCACCGGCATTACCACCAGCCTTCATAATGTTTACACCTGCAATCTTACCTTGCAATGCTTCTGCAGGGTTGGTTGTGGTGCGCTTTACCAAATCGTCTACATCTACTGAGGAAATAGCACCGGTCATATCACTTTTCTTCATGGTACCATAGCCCACTACTACAACTTCATCCAGCATCTCAGTATCTTCTTTCAAAGTCACCCGGATGTTTGTCTTTCCGTTTACAGGGACTTCTTGTGTTGCATAGCCCACATAAGAAATAATAATAGTGGCTTTGGGGGATACGCTTAATGCAAAGTTACCGTCAAAGTCTGTGATGACCCCGTTGGTTGTACCCTTCTCTACTACACTGGCACCAATAATAGGTTCGTTGGCAGCATCAGTAACCAGACCAGTCAGTTGAATCGTCTGTGCTAATGCACCGAAAGGAGTCATAAAAGCAAAGAGTAGAATCAATAGTATGATTCTTTCCTTGAAATAATTCTTTTTACTCATGTGAATAAATTTTAAGGTTAATAATTGTTTTTCACATCGCTAAGTAATAGGTTGTATGTGCAAATTCCTAATTATTATACCCTACAAATGAACTACAATGAATAAAAAAACTCTCTTTTTTAATCTACAAATATAAATGTAATATATTGATATATAGTGTTCTATATAAAGAGATAATATCTACAAAATGCTGTTTAATAAAAACTATAAAAATATAGGTTCTTTAAATATTTTGTAGATAGTCTGTCAAGTCATCCTCCGAAGATAAGTTTAGAGATTTACGTAAACGATATCGATTCATGTTGATTGTTTTGGGAACATTTCCTGTGAGCATTGAGATTTCTTTGGTAGATAGATTTACCCGTAATAAAGTAGCTAGATATTTTTCTCCTTGTGTTAAATTAGGATGCCGTTCGGATAGCCGTTGAAGGAACTCCTGGTTCTTTTCTTCAACATTCATCAGCAAGGTGCTGTTCGTTTTATCTCCATTCTGATATTGGCTGATGAAGGCATTGACTTTCTTCAGATGAGGAATCAATGCTTGTTGGTCCATCTTATATCCTTGCTTTATCATTTCTCTGATTTTCTCTAGCAATTCATTACGGCTATGCAGGAATACAGCAAAACTGGTAGCTTCCTGACGACTGTTGTCTAATGCACTTTGGACAGATTTTAATTCGAGTTCTTGCTGTCGTACTTTAAGTTCTGCCAATTCATGTTCCGATTGCTCCAGATTATAGCGGGTAACCATTAACTGCATATTCTTTTTGCGTTTATACCATTGGTATAGAAATATACTGAGTACTATCAATGAGATGAATATGATTACTAGTACAAACAGATTCCGTTTCAGCAGTTCTATTTTATAAGCTTGTTCTCTTAGTTCTGCTTTCCTTTGTTGGTTTTGATATTGTTTATGGGAAATTTCCTGTTCTACGATGCGTAATTTACTTCCACTTTGCAACTCTTTGCTGAGAGTATATAGTTGCATCAGGCATTTATAAGCGTTTTTATGGTCTCCAAGGGCATCGTATACCCAAGATAAATATTCGTAATTATCACAAATCAGTTCTTTGGCACTAATGGAAGAAGCGACTTCGTATGCTTTTTGTAAAGCCATCAAAGCATTGTTGTATTGCTTTGCATAGAAGTATTGCTTTCCCATATTGTTATAGTTTTCCCCTAATGACCATTGAGAATTCAAGTTCTTGTTGATGACAATGGCCTCATTAATTAAACTTAGCTTTTCATTAAAATCACCCTCATATAAGCATAAATTATTCAAATTGGCGGATATCCCTCTTAAATTTTTCTGACTGCGGTTTATTGTAAGGGCTTGTTTAAGGAATTGTTCAGCTGTTTTGAACTCATTCATGGAATAATGGATGATGCCACGATCATTGTAGCATAGTGCGATAGAAATGGAATCTCCGATGGATTTAAAAATTGAGATGGCTTTCTCACTCATTTCGATCGCTTTGTTGTAGTCGGTCAGTTTGCAATAGAGTGCTCCTATCAGTGCGTAAATTTGTCCATTCAACTCTTTATTGGTAGGAGTTGCATACTCCAAAGCGTCATATAGATTTTTAATGCTCACATCAAAATTGCCTAATAGCTTTTCTGCCTGACTGTAATAGAACATTGCTTCAGCTTTTTGATTATTTTGCCTTTCTTCAGGAAATAATTCAATTACCTTGGCAGCATAGTAACTAGCCTGCTTCGGATTATTGTATAAGGCATCAACCGACTTTTTAATCAGTGTCTCGGCTTCTTGTTGCCTATTACGGGCATGAACCCATGAAAGGTTCAACAGGCAAAGGAGGATATATATAGGTAGGTTGTTTTTCATAATCAAGCGTATTTTTGCAAAAATAGTGATTTTCTTTGTAAAAAGACACTCTTGTTTCTCTTTTAAAAGAATATCTTTGCAAGCAACAATAAAGATGAACTATGTTATTACCTTATTTGAATAAAGACCTGATAGAAGCCGGTTGTGATGAGGCGGGTAGGGGATGTCTGGCAGGATCTGTATATGCAGCTGCTGTTATTTTACCTGTAGATTTTAAGAATGAATTGCTGAATGATTCCAAGCAACTGACGGAGCATCAGCGTTATGCGCTGCGAGAGATTGTGGAAAGGGAAGCATTGGCATGGGCTGTAGGTGTAGTGACTCCTGAAGAGATAGACGAGATAAATATCCTTAATGCGTCTTTTCTGGCAATGCATCGTGCTGTGGATCAATTGAAAATTCGTCCTCAACATTTATTGATTGATGGGAATCGTTTTAAAAAATATCAGGATTTACCGCATACTACAGTGGTAAAAGGAGATGGAAAATATCTGTCTATTGCTGCTGCATCTATTTTGGCGAAAACCTATCGTGATGATTATATGAATGGTCTGCATAAAGAATATCCTTTTTATGATTGGAATAGTAATAAAGGTTATCCTACTAAAAAGCATCGTGCGGCTATTCGTGAATATGGAACAACGCCATATCATCGGATGACTTTTAATTTGTTGGGGACAGATCCCCAATTAGAGATTCCTTTCTAATTTAAAGAATATATAGGAGGATGGGATGACTTCTTTGCATTTCATTTTACGTTGTTGAAAATAAGGCGAAGAATCTGTTTGATCCATATGGGTAGTAACAGATTCTTCGTTTCATTTTTTTACAATGGTCTCATGCAGCATATCAATATTTCCCTCGCTGGTAAGAGCGGTGTCCATAAATCGTAATAACCACAAAGCAGATAAATGGCAGGATAAATGAAACATTTACGGCTGGCATATTCCAAATGGTATTCATATCAATAATACTTGCTTGTAAAGGAGGAAGTACGGAACCTCCTAAAATAGCCATAATCAGGCCGGCTGCTCCAAACTTTGCATCATCTCCCAATCCGGTAAGCGCTATGCCATAGATCGTGGGGAACATTAATGACATACAGGCTGAAACAGCTACCAGGCAGTACATACCCCAGATATCCTGGAAGAAGATGACTCCGGCGGTGAAGCAACAACCCGCAATGGCAAGTATGGCCAATAATTTACCTGGGTTGAGGTAGCGTAAGATGAAGGTACAGACAAAGCGGCTGATACAGAAAATAACCATCGCAATGATGTTGTATTCTTGTGACAGCACTTCGGCGGCTTTTTCTTCCATACCTTGTGACATGAACAGATGTGTACCATATTGAATGATAAAGGTCCAACACATAATTTGCGCACCTACATAGAAGAACTGTGCCACGACTCCCTCACGGTAATGATGAATGGAGAAAATACGTTTCAAAGTCGGCCCGAAATTGATGCCGTGGGATTGGTCACCATTTTTAGGCATCTTAGTAAAACGGATAATGAGAAACATCACAAAGATGACAATACCGATTGTTAAATAAGGAGCGATGAGTACGGAAAGATCCGCATCTCTCACTATTGCAAACTCCATCGGATTCAGTTGAGCTCGTTCTGCCGTATCCATTGGATTCAGCTTTGCCTGGATAAAGTTCATGGCTACATACATTCCCAATAAAGACCCCATGGGATTGAATGATTGAGCCAAGTTGAGGCGTCGGGTAGCGGTAGCTTCCGTTCCCATGGACAAGATATAAGGATTAGAACTGGTTTCGAGGAAAGAAAGTCCACAAGTCAGGATAAAATAGGCTAGTAGAAACGGATAATAATTGCCGGTCATTTTGGCGGGGAAGAATAATAAGGCTCCTACGGCATAGAGGCCTAACCCTAACAGGATGCCAGCTTTATAAGAATATTTCCGGATGAACATTGCTGCCGGAAAAGCCATGGCGAAGTATCCGCCATAAAAAGCAACTTGTACCAATGCGCCATCGGTAACACTCATCCGAAAGATTTTCGAGAACGCTTTCACCATCGGATTGGTGATATCATTGGCGAATCCCCACAGGGCGAAGCAGCAGGTGACTAATATAAATGGTAGCACGTAGCTGACTCCATCTTTGTGCAGGATGGGTTGATCTGTATCTTTCATTTCTTAAATTAAAGATTGAGAATTAAAAATTAAGAAATGAGAATTGAAAACAAAAAAGGATAGGCATATAACCATTTCTCAATTTTTAATTTTCAATTCTCAATTTATTAACTATTTATAAATAGGTCCGTAAGTTGAGCAAGCCCTGTAGTCAGAACCTTCCTTATCCATACCGAAAGCATTCCATGATGCCGGGCGGAAAATCTTGTCGTCTTCTACATTATGCATACAAACAGGAATACGTAGCATAGATGCCAGAGTAATTAAATCCTGTCCGATGTGTCCATAACTGATAGCGCCGTGGTTGGCTCCCCAGTTGTTCATTACTGAATACACATCACGGAATGCAGGTTTATCGCATAGGCGGGGTACAAACCAAGTAGTAGGCCATGTGGGGTCTGTACGCATGTTCAGTACCTGATGGATTTCCGGATCAATATCTACTGTCCAGCCTTCTGCCAGTTGCAATACCGGGCCTAAGCCTTTTACCAGATTAAGACGCATCATGGTGACAGGCATACCGCCTTTAGACAAGAAATTGGAAGAGAAACCGCCTCCACGGAAATAGTCGCGATCTGCCGGATACCAGGTTGTAGCTTTCAGACAAGCTTCTACATCGGCTTCAGTCATTTCCCAGTTAGGTTTCATGCAGGGCTCTCCCGCTTCATTATGGCTCTCACCGGTAGCGTCCAGAGTGGTTGCACCAGAATTGATAAGATGGATGATACCGTTTTTAGCCATTCCGGTAAGTTCTTTGCCGGTAACACGTTTCACCGCTTCGGGGCTCCAGTAAGTACGGATGTCGGAGAACATCTGTCCACAACCACTCAGCAGGTGACCGAATAACATGGCAACACCATTGCAAGCATCATTTTCGGTAGCCAGAACGTATGCTTCGCGAATACCGTTCCAGTCGAAAGTGGTGTTAAGCAGTGCTTCACTGAAGTCACCGTTTGGTTTCCAGTCAGTCCATTGGCGTTGTCCCTGGAAGCCGGCTGCGATGGCATTATGGCCGATAGCTTCTTCTTTGAATCCCATTTCAAGCAATTTCGGGTTGCCCACCATCAAGTCACGCATGATGATAGTCATTTTTACAATAAATTCCCAGTCGGCATCCTTCTCTTCACGGGTTTTGCGCTTTTCGGGACGGTTCTTAAAGTCTTCCCCTTCGTTGGGCTTGCAATATTTTTCAGTCCAGGCCATTGCCTTGGCATATTCTTCATGGTCATAGATTCCTTCTTCCATACGGCGCAGGATCTCAGTTTCGTCCACGCTTTCATTACGTATTCCCAGATATTCCTGGAAAAAGTCAGGATCGACAATAGAGCCGGCGATACCCATGCAGACACTACCGAAAGAAAGATAGCTTTTTCCGCGCATATTGGCTACAGCCATGGCGGCACGGGCGAAACGCAATAGTTTCTCTGCCACATCAGCCGGAATCGTGTTGTCATCCAAATCTTGTACATCGTGTCCGTAAATACCGAATGCAGGCAGCCCTTTCTGTGCGTGCCCGGCTAATACGGCAGCCAGATAAACGGCTCCCGGACGCTCTGTACCGTTGAATCCCCAGACTGCTTTCGGCCAGTGCGGGTGCATATCCATTGTTTCGGAGCCATAGCACCAACAACTGGTTACGGTAATGGTGGCCCCTACTCCTTCGCGTTCGAATTTCTCGGCACAAGCAGCGCTTTCGGCTACACGACCGATGGTGCTGTCTGCTATTACACACTCTACGGGGCTTCCGTCACCGTTTTTCAAGTTAGATGAAATCAGTTCGGCAACAGCTTTTGCCAGGTTCATAGTCTTGTCTTCAAGGCTTTCGCGGACACCACCCTGGCGACCGTCGATAGTGGGACGAATCCCGATTTTAGGATACTTTTTCATGATATACATAGATTTTAGTTATTAAATTGAATTTCTTAAATGGACTTCGGTAGGAAGATAAGTTCTTATTTCCTGTCCGGTTAGCACAAATTCTGCGGCTTTCCTCCCCAGCTCTTCCCAGTTGATACTTAGTACGGTGATCCCTTGGTCTATTACCTCGTAGGCAGGAGTGTCATTGTAGGCTATCAGTCCGAAATCTTCTCCGCATTTCAGCCCGGTCGTCCGGCTTTGCTTGATTATATTGACTACCTCTATCTGACGGATTGCAATGTACACTTCTCCTTTGCGGACTTGTATCCGGTCTGTATTTTCCACAATGGCTGAATCAATGTGATAATCCTGACAGAAACAATTGAAATACTGACAACTGCTACGGGGGTGTTTGATGTCTTCGGGAAATAAAAGTACTAGTCTCTGATATTTTCTCAAATGTTCTTTTAATGCGGCCAATGCATGATAAAAGGAATCGTCAAAATCCTGACATACGTATGAATAATCCTTTTTATCGAACTTCCCGAAATCCAACAGCAGTAACTTAGACGAATCTATTTTGTAAAGATGGGGGGATAGTTTCTCATTGTCGAAGTTCATCACAATGTATTTGTTGTATCTGCCTATTGATTCACGTAAGATGGTATTGAAAAGTCGTTCATTATATTGATGAAACAATAAATCTACTTTGTAGTTGATGGATAGTTTTTTGATAAAACTATTATATAACGAGTATTTAAAGGGAGAATACTCGTCCAGCAGAAGCAGAATGTTTGTAAGCTTGTTGGTAACGTAGTAACCTTTTCCCGGAGTAGAGTCTATTATTCCCCGGTCTTTTAAATCAATGAATGCTTTGAATACTGTATCCCGCGATACTTGATAGTCACGGCTCAGTTTGTTGATGGACGGTAATGTGCAGTCCGATCTATATTTGCCCATGGAAATCTCCTGACTGAGTAAATCAGCCAGTTGTTTCACTTTAGTGGTCTGCTGTCCAAAGGTAACTTTCATGAACTGTTTAAGGTTTTACACGGACAATGCAAACTGTGCTGAACTGTCCCGATGCAAAGGAATGCAATTTATTCATAAACAGCAAGATAAAATGGTATGTTTTATAACACAAGAATCGATGCTTCTATATCGATTTCCGGAAGAATGTGTAGTACGTACTAATCAAATAATATAATTAGAGTATTTGCCGAAGTATATTAACCGCATTACAGAACAAAGGGGGATAGTCGTGTCTTGCCGGTGCGCCGGATATTGTTTTGCTGGTTTGTGAAATGATTGCCGGGCGTATGAATGCAAAATTGACTCGGGATATGGAATTTAAAGACGGACTGCATTTTATCATCAAACTTCCTTTATAAAAAATAGGTGAAACATTATTCATTGACAGGGCTTTTTTGTACCTTTGCACCCGGAAAAAGCAAGGATAAACTTTAAACAAAATAAGATTATGAGTAAAAAAGCCCTTTTAATGATTCTTGATGGTTGGGGTATCGGCGATCAAGGTAAAGACGATGTAATCTTTAACACTCCCACTCCTTACTGGGATTCTCTGTTGGCAAACTATCCGCACTCTGAATTGCAGGCTAGCGGTGAGAACGTTGGTTTGCCCGACGGACAGATGGGTAACTCCGAAGTAGGACACTTGAATATCGGTGCAGGACGTATCGTTTACCAAGACTTGGTAAAGATTAACCGTGCATGTGCCGACAACAGCATAATGAAGAATCCCGAGATTGTTTCCGCTTTCTCTTACGCAAAGGAAAATGGCAAGAATATTCACTTTATGGGATTGACTTCAAACGGTGGTGTACACAGTTCATTCGATCATTTGTTCAAACTTTGCGATATCTCTAAAGAATATGGCATTGAAAATACATTTATCCACTGCTTTATGGATGGTCGTGACACAGACCCGAAGAGTGGTAAAGGCTTTATCGAACAACTGACTGCGCACTGCGAAAAATCAGCCGGTAAAATCGCTTCTATCGTTGGTCGCTTCTATGCTATGGACCGTGACAAGCGTTGGGAACGTGTGAAAGAAGCATACGACCTGTTGGTTGAAGGTAAAGGAAAGCAAGCCGCCGATATGGTTCAGGCTATGCAGGAATCATACGATGAAGGTGTTACAGACGAATTCATCAAACCGATCAATAACTCTACCGTAGACGGTACCATCAAAGAAGGTGATGTGGTTATCTTCTTCAACTATCGTAACGACCGTGCCAAGGAATTGACTGTTGTGCTGACTCAACAGGATATGCCGGAACAAGGTATGCATACTATTCCGGGCTTGCAGTTTTATTGCATGACTCCGTATGATGCATCTTTCAAAGGTGTTCATATTCTGTTCGACAAGGAGAATGTTCAAAATACATTGGGTGAATACCTGGCTGCTAACGGTAAGACTCAACTGCACATCGCAGAAACAGAAAAGTATGCTCACGTAACTTTCTTCTTCAATGGTGGTCGTGAAACTCCGTATGATGCCGAAGAGCGTATCTTGGTTCCATCTCCGAAAGTAGCTACTTACGACTTGAAGCCTGAGATGAGTGCTTATGAAGTGAAGGATAAATTGGTAGAAGCTATCAAGACCCAGAAGTTCGATTTCATTGTTGTGAATTACGCTAATGGTGATATGGTAGGTCATACAGGTATCTATGAAGCTATTGAAAAAGCAGTGAAGGCTATTGACGAGTGTGTAAAAGATACAGTGGAAGCTGCCAAAGCTAATGATTATGAAGTGATTATTATTGCCGACCACGGTAATGCCGACCATGCACTGAACGAAGATGGTACACCTAATACGGCTCACTCTTTGAACCCTGTTCCATTTGTATATGTAACAGAGAACAAGAATGCCAAAGTAGAAAATGGGGTATTGGCAGATGTTGCTCCCTCTATCCTGCACATTCTGGGTATGCCTCAGCCTGCTGACATGACCGGACGGGATTTAATAAAATAATGTAGGAAGTATATTTATTTGTCATTCTGAACAAGGTGAGGAATCTGTAATGAAGCATGGATTCGCCACTTTGTTCGGAATGACATTTTAATTTAATAAGAGATGATACAGATAGATGATGTTGTAATCTCCTTTGATGTGTTTCGTGAGAAATTTCTTTGTAATCTCGATGCCTGTAAAGGTGAGTGCTGCATAGAAGGGGATGCCGGCGCACCGGTGGAACTAGAGGAAGTGGAAAAGCTAGAGGAGGTGCTTCCTGTTATTTGGGATGAACTTTCACCCGAGGCCCGGGCGGTAATTGATAAACAAGGAGTGGTTTATACAGATGAAGAAGGTGATTTGGTAACTTCTATTGTCAATCATAAAGATTGTGTATTTACCTGCTATGATGAGAAAGGGTACTGTTATTGTGCCATTGAGAAAGCCTTCCGGGCAGGTAAGACCGATTTCTATAAGCCAATCTCTTGTCATCTTTACCCCATCCGTATAGGTGATTATGGCCCTTACAAAGCGGTGAATTACCATCGTTGGGATGTATGTAAAGCCGCAGTGTTATTGGGAAAAAAAGAGAACCTTCCTGTATACAAGTTCTTAAAGGAACCGTTGGTGCGGAAATTTGGTGAAGAATGGTATAAAGAGCTGGAGGTTGCGGCAGAAGAATTGAAGAAAAGAGGAATGATTTAAGCATCTTCGATTTTTATCATTCCTGATTTATTACATTAACCGAAATTTAATACTACGAAAATACCCTATGAAAAGACTACTCTTGTCATGCTGTATTCTATTATGCGCCGTTTCGACCTTGAAGGCGCAAGAACAGCCATTAATCAGTCCGGACGATTCTATCCGTAGTTTGGTGGGACGTTTGTTTCCTAATAGCAATCCGAATCTTTCGGCACACATGAACCTGCAATTCTCCACTTCGGGAGTTGCCAACTTTATTGAAGGAGATTTAGAGGATGCCTCTTTTAAACTGAATCGTGTGAAACTGGAGATATTAGGTTCTTTCAGTAAACAATTCTCTTATCATTTCCGTCAGTCATTTAATAAATACAGCAATCCTCACTCGTTGGACAACTTATCCTCTTCCATTGAGTATGCTTTGGTGAATTGGAAAATGTCTGACCGGTTTACTTTGACCGTCGGGAAACAAGACATCGCTTTGGGTGGTTATGAATATTATGTTAATGCCATCAAAGTCCGCGAGTATAGTGAGTTTAATGATAACATCAGTTGCTATCAGGCAGGAGTAGCGGGAAGATTCAATCTGTCATCCACCAATGAGTTGGTGCTTCAGGTAGTAAATAACCGTAGTGGAGAAAATGATGAAACCTATCTTTACGGTTTGCCACAAGGAGTGGAAAAAGCTAAAGTTCCTGTTCTGTCAACAGTCAATTGGAACGGGTTCTTCTTTGATAACGCGGTACAATTACGATATGCGGCCTCATACGGGCAGCTGGCAGAAGGCAAGAATCTTTATTGTTTTACGGCGGGTAATATTTATGAGAAAGGCCCTGTTATTGCTTATATTGATTTAATGTATTCTCGTGAAGGACTGGATAGCAAAGGTATTATCAGTGATTTGCAAGGTCCTGTTTTAATGACTCCATCTACGGCGCAGAATGCAGAATACTTTACTACGGTGGTGAATTTTGACTATCGTATCCATCCTAATTGGAATCTTTACCTGAAAGGTGCTTATGAAACAGCGGGTATCTATAAAACAAACGGACCTTTTGAGAAAGGACTTTATCGTACTACATGGAATGCGCAGGCTTGTGTGGAATATTTCCCGATGCGTAATAGTGAACTGCTTATTTTTGCTCATCTTTTATATAAAGGGTATCATTTGACCCGGCGTGCGCAGGCTTTGGGAGGTATGAGTCCGGACACGCAACGTATTTCTATCGGGTTGGTTTACTCTATTCCCGTTTTTTGATGTTCCCTATCATATCTTCACTCCGTTCCGTTTGATATTTCACATGGGTGAAGCAACTGCTTCACCCATGTGACAACGGCTGTTTACCTAAGTGAAATCGCCTCTTCACCAAGGTGAAGCAATGAACGCAGCCGGACAAAAATACAAGAAAAAAGGCTTACCCTTTCATTTCAATGAGGTTGTTTCCTCTTTTTATTGCAAGACCGGGGAAATGCGCTATATTTGTGAAATAATTAACTACTTCAACTAACAACACAGAATATTATAATGAAAAAGACTGTCCTTTTTTTTCTGATGACTATATTGATAGCCTCGTGCCATCAAGAAGAAATCCCTTCTGTTCCCGATAAACCGGAAGGGAACCAGCCGATTTTTGATTTATCAGATGAAGATGTACTTCAGGGTTGTATTTATGTGAAACTGAAAGAAGAACCTACAGAAGAGGTGCAGGTAAGGAGTATTGGCAACACGGTAAGGACAGGAATTAAGGTGTTGGACCGGGCTGCCTCTTCTTTGAAAATAGAGAGAATGGAACGTACGTTTCCCTACGCCGGCAAATTTGAAGAACGTACTCGTAAGGAGGGGCTTCATTTATGGTACAATGTTTGGTTCTCCAAAGAAACATCAGCGACTCGTGCAGCTGCTGAAGTGGCTTTTCTAGATGGTATTGAAATAGCTGTTCCTGTTCCTAAAATAGTTTCCAGGGCAAGGCCGGAAACAGTATGGGATATGTATGGTGCCAGAGTGGGAGAGTGGTTGTTCGATGATCCGGGTTTATCCAAACAATGGTATTTTGATAATCCCGGTACAGAATCCTGGCAGAGGGAAGGTGCGGATATCCGTTTGATTGATGTGTGGAAACAATACAATGGGAATCCGACTATTATTGTAGCGGTCGTAGATGGCGGCATTAATCAGGATCATCCTGATTTGCAGGATAATTTATGGACGAATCCGGGTGAGATACCAGAGAATGGTATAGATGATGATGGCAATGGGTATATAGATGATGTACATGGTTATAATTTTGTAGATGATAATGCAATTTTGGTCCCTCATCGTCACGGAACTCATGTGGCGGGTACCATTGGTGCGACAAATAATAATGGAACAGGTATCAGCAGCATTGCAGGAGGGAACGGAACTCCCGGCAGTGGGGTGAAACTTATGAGTTGCCAGATTTTAAAAAGTCTGACTTCCACTGGAGGAGAAGTCGCTTCTGATCCGTTTATTGCTGCTGCTATTAAATATGGTGCTGATAATGGAGCTGTTATCAGTCAGAATAGTTGGGGATACGCTGTCGGAACGGGGAGGAATACCTCTTCATATATTAATCCTGTACATAAGGAAGCTATTGATTACTTTATAAAATATGCCGGATGTGATAACAACGGAGAGCAACTTGACGGAAGTCCAATGAAAGGAGGGATTGTATTGTTTGCATCAGGCAATGCGAATACTTCTGACCCCAGGATAGCGGCGCCGGCTGATTATGACAAGGTAGTTGCGGTTGCAGCCATTGAGGCCGATTATAGAAAGGCTTCTTATTCCAATTATGGTACATATATGGATATTTCTGCTCCCGGAGGAGCATTGAACGGAGATGGGCGGATATGGAGTACGACCACAAAACTGGCCGGTAATTATGAATATCTGGCCGGTACATCTATGGCGTGTCCGCTGGTCAGCGGTGTGGCGGCACTGGTGATAGAGAAGTATGGGGTAGGCAAGAAAGGGTTTACACCGGAAACTCTGAAGGAAATCCTCTATCAAAGCGCATACGATTTGGATGAATATAATCCGAGGTATACCGGCCAGTTGGGGCACGGATGCGTGGATGCCACAGCTGCTTTAAAGATAGATGTTTCTAATCTTCATCCTTTTACATTGAAGTCCAATCAGGTAACTGATAATACTCTGATATTTAGTGTAAGCAGCAGTATGGCTGGTAATGGAGAACTGACTTTGTATAATGGCATTGGCAATAAGGTGCTGAGTCTTCATTTGGAACTTGAAGCCGCCTCCTTGCATTCTGTGGACATAACCAAGCTTTCTGCCGGATATTATACATTGGTGTACCGAGCGAACGGGATGGAGATCAGAGAGAAATTTATCAAGTACTAATCCTGATAAAATGAAATAGGACATGAAACGAATAGGACTATATCTGTTTATAATAGGCATAACTTTTATTAAAGCTTATGGACAAGAGGATTCCGGACCTGTCAATACCGGAGCGGCAAACTATCTGACTATACCGGTTGATGCACGCAGCGCAGCCATGGGAGGTGCCGGTGTGGCGATTTCGAGGGGAAATAATGCCGTTTTCCATAATGGTGCGGCAACTTTATCGGAGGCCATGCACAAAGGTGGGGTTACGTATACTTATTCCCCGTGGATGCGTGACTATGAGTCTGGATACTCTCTTCATAGTTTAGGCGGTTTTTATAAAATTAATAAGCGCAATGCCATTCTGTTAGGTTTCCGTTATTTCGGCTATCCGGAGATGGATGGAATAGGGGAGGATGCTTCGGGAATACATCCCAAAGAAATAGCTGTGGAGGCAGGTTATGCATACGAGCTCATAAAGAATCTTTCGGTTTCCGCTACTTTTAAATATCTGTTTTCGGATATGGGTAAGATAGGAAATAGCAACGGTGCGAGTTCTGTGGCTTTTGATTTGAGGATATTATATAAGCGTGAGATAAAGGATTGGGAAGGTGCCGGTTGGTCGGTCGGGATTCATGCGAGTAATCTTGGACCGAAAATAAAATACCTAACCTCTAAAGAGGCTCTTCCTGCAATGGTCAAAGTAGGAGGTGCTGCTGACTTGCCTTTTGCATCAATGCATAGGTTGACTTTGACCGCTGATCTGGGTTACAGGCTTTCCCCCGATGATGTACAGGCGTTAAATGTAAGTGCCGGGGCGGAATATGCATGGATGGAGCATCTCATGTTGCGTGGCGGTTATCATTATGGTGATAAGAATAAAGGAGATGCCAGTTATGCTACGGCCGGGGCAGGAGTGGAATATGCAGGTGTGCATTTGGATTTTGCGTGGATGTTTGCGGGACATGAATGTCTTGCCAGAAATACGTTTTGGATTTCTTTAGGATACTCTTTTTAACTCTTGCACGGTTAGTCCTAGAGGCCTATATACATATATTAGGCTTCTAGGTTATCGGTTATTAACAGGAAGATTATGAGTTATCTTTACTTTCTTTTTGTAGATGATTGGAATGCATTCATAATGGCTGTGGGTTTTCCGTTTTTGTCAAAGGCTCCCATATCATATCCGTTCCATTCGTAACATTCCGGTTCCCAGTACCATACACCAGCGCAAGATTCCATGTCTCGGGCTTTGTTTATAAAATCGGCAAGGACTTGGGCGGAAGCGGAATCATTTTGTTTTACCCCTATTTCGGTTATCATGACTTTTACTTGGAAAGTCTTTGCTAGTTGGCTGATGTGTTTTAATGCTAACAAGTTCATTTCTTGCCATAATTTTGTGGAATGAGTTTGTGGATAGTGTGACAGGCCAATCATATCCAATTTTCCTCCAGCTTCTTTGAACTGCTTGAACCACCAAGTTAAGTCGTCCCAGGCATTGTCTATGTGAACAATAACGATACTTTGGGGGAAGATTTTTTTTACGGCATCGTAGCCGGTATTGACAAACTCGGCCAGATTTTGTGTGTTTTGTGGATATTTCACTCGCTCATTGGTACTGTTTAAGCCTTTGACATCACATTCTCGGATATCATAGAATGCACCGCTGAGTGCGACATTCTCATCCCACAACATTCCTGGACGGATTTCGTTACCCACTTGTACCCATCGTGGGGATATGTCTTCCGCTTTTAATGCTTGCAAGATGTCGATGGTATGGGCGGCAATGGCCGTCTTTAGTTCCGCTACTGATTTGCCGATCCATGCCTTGGGCTTGAACTGTTGTCCGGGATCAGCCCATGAGTCGCTGTAATGGAAGTCTACCATGACATCCAGACCTTGTTCTTTGGCTCGTCGGGCTTTGTTCACAACGTCTTGTTTACCGTTCCATCTGTCTTTGGGATTTACCCATACGCGCAGGCGGATGGCATTTATGCCCAGCTCTTTCATCAGTTGGAAGCAGTCGGTTTCTATGCCTTCATGATTGTAAAACTTCAACCCTTTTTTTTCCATTTCACTCACCCAACTGATGTCGGCTCCTTGAGTAAAACTGGTTTTGGAAGGTGCTGGTGTATCGGAATTATCTGTTCCGGACTGTTCGTTGCCGTGGCTTCCGCAAGCTGACGAGGATAATACCAGCAAAGCGGTTAGCATATAATTCTTGAGGTTATGATATATTTCTTTCATGTGTTTTCGTATATTAGTTTTTTAGAAGATAGACAACGGAGGCATATCCGTCTAGTTTTAAATAAAAGTTTCCATGGTCTTCCTTCTCCTGTACATTTCCGGATACGGCGATAGCTTTCTCCGTCCTGTCCGTCAAGGGAATCTCTATTTCAGAATTGCCAAAATTATGAATAACCAATAGTTTCTCGCTATCTTTAGTCATGTACCAGGCGGCAATACTTTTGTATTTTTTTTCTCCCTCTCCCGATTCGTTGAACAGAGCATGACGGGTCATGGTTCCTTGGGCCAGCGCTGGATAGGTGTTACGCAATGCGGTAAAGATCAAGTAGGTATTCAATACTGACTGATGGTCTGCCGTCTGTTTGGTTACATCGGGGATGTTTGTGCTTACTGTGGCATCTATTTTGTCGGTATAGTGGGTGGTATAACTGTCTCCCCACAACATAGGTCCGCGTACATATTCATCTCCTTTGTCTTTGGTGCCGTATAATCCTAGTTCTTCACCATAATAAATATAAGGTGAGCCGGGAGTAGTGAGCAAGACAGCGGCTGCTAATTTCTCCTTGGCGGTAGATTTACCTAGCTTGGAGGCTGCACGATCTTCATCATGGTTGCTTAGTTTGGTTGCTGCGATGTACCCGGGACGATAGGCGGCATATTCTTGCCTATAGTTCAGGATGTCTTTGGTGAAATAACATCCGGTGGCATTATTGAGAGCCCATTCCAGACGATACCAGAAAGAGAACTCGAACAAAGCGGGCAGACCGGCATAATAGGGGGCTACTTCGTTGTATTCGGACAGAACTTCACCCACCATGTAGAAATTGTCCGTGTGTCCTTTTTGCTTGTAATAAGTGTTCATGTCTTCGTAGAACATATTCAGAAAACGGGGATTTTCGTTGCTGGTAGCACTGTGGTAGATGTGCTTGACAGCATCCAGCCGCAGTCCGTCCACACCTCGGTCTATCCATCCTTTGGCACTGTTTGCCATGGCTATGTACGCAGGGGAAGAAGTGGCTTGTTCCACCGCACCATAGTTGAGGTCGGCAAAGTAGTCGGTGGCAAACTGGGAATGATAATACCATAAGTTCATGGAATCGAACAGAATATCGGCCGCTGTTTTGTTATCAAGAGTGAATGCAGTTCCCAAAGTGACTTTGTGGGAAGCAGAAGTAGCACCGTATTTAGTTCCTGCAGGCCAAGAAGGATCGTTACTAGTGCGGATTAGAAATCCCCAAGAGGAAACGAAGTCTGTGGTCAGTTCATAATGGTTGTTCCCTTTGTCATAGAATTTTTTACATATGCCTTCTCCGAAATAAAGGTATTTGGCTCCGTTTGTGCCGGGGTCAGGGTTGTCCGCATCGGCTTTTTCGGCCCGGGTTACTGTGACGGTGGGTTGCGAGGCTTTGCTCCAGTCGAGGCTGAATGTATAGATGCCTTTTACTTCTGTATCTTCGGAGGAGGTTGCGAACCATTCATTGGCGGCATATTCTTCTTTGGGTATCATGGCTATTTTTCCTTCTGCTATCTCTGTTTGAGGAGATTGGGAGAAGAGATAGTAGCTACGATAAAGATTATCAGTAGATGAGGTGGCTTCCTTGAACCAAGGGTGGGCTTTGCCCGTATGGTTCATTACATAATCCAGGTATATTTTTATGTTGCGCTTGTGGGCTTCGGTGATGAGGCGGTCGAAGTCGGCCTCTGTACCTAGTTTGGGATTGACTTTGGTATGGTCTGTCACATCATAGCCGTGATAGGACATGGCAGGATGGATGGGGGAGAGCCAGAGGGCTGTCACTCCGAGGCTGTTGATGTAATCCAGCTTGTCAATGAGTCCGTTGAGGTCGCCGTATTTGTCACCGTCTTTGTCTGCAAAGGAGTAAACTAATAATTGATAGGAGATGTCGGCACGCTTGGTACCATCCCAATTGTCGGGGGCGGCAGTGATATTTTTCCAAGTGGCGGTAGGAGGATCAGGGTTTTCGGGAGTCGGAGGAACCGGTATTTCCGGCGAATCGTCAGAACAGGCTTGTGACAGAGGTACCAAGCAAAGCAGGAATAGTATACCTACTAGAAAGAGATGGATTCGTTTCATGGTTTCTTTGTTTATAAGGGGTAAAAGAATAAGGCGGAGTACAGTATTACGGAAATTCCGCAAGCCGTAAACCGCCTTTTGTCGGTATAGGTACGGGGAGGATACAAGAAGCGTACCTATACTTGTATTGATTAGTTCTTAGTTAGGGTCAACAGGTTCATGCCGTCGCATTGAGGGATGAACCTGATGGTATAGTTTCCGGCCGTAACAGCGATGTTGCCGGCATTGAAAGTCGGTTCGGCTATCGAACCACCCCAGTTGATGTCCCAGTCATTATTGGCGCGGATTTTGATTTCACCATCCGTTAGGTTGGTGGTCAGATTCCAACTTCCATCTTCTTCGTTGTAAGTCATGTCGGTATCGGCATCCCATCCGGATGGGGTGGCGCTACCTATCACTCCGAGAGTTGAGATGAGGGTATGCTTGTAAGTCATGGCAGTCAAATCCACTTCCATCATGTAGAACCCTGCTTCCGGAGCGTCGATATTTCCTGCACCGTTTTCATCAAGTGTACCTGCCAGAGCATCACCACTTACTTTTTCCCAATCGCCTGTCCAGTTATCTTTTTCTGGGTTCGGCTTGTATTTGAATTCTCCGTTCAAATAGGCGAAACCTCTGTATTTGCCATCAAAGTTTATTCCGGCTAGCGGGCAAGTACCTGACCATGAGGTGTTATTGCCTATTTCATAGATGTAAGGAGCGAAACCCAGCTCTTCCAGTGTGTAGGTGTATTCCATCATATCCAATGTCATTCTATACATGCCGGCTTGGGTTATCATGCCGGCTTGTGGATTGTTTGTTGTAAGTGTTCCTTCGGTAGCGGTATCTCCATCGGTTACGGTTCCCAATACACCAGCTCCCCAGAATTCTCCCTCGGTATTGGTCTTCGGAATAATTTTCCAGCATTGATTATCAGCGGTTGTGGTGAATACGATGGAAAATTTGGAATCTTCATAAACGTCTGTTCCCGAATGGCTGAATCCCACCATGCCGTCAGCGCTCCAACCATTTACCGAGGTTTCATCCTTGTCGTTCTTTATTGTGAACATGTCGCCTACAAGATAGTAACCGGTGTCAATAAATGGTGCGGCCGGAGTGAAATTTACGTCAAACGAACCGGCATTTACCAATAAGGCTTGTCCGTCTTTTATGGCATTGGCATATACTTGGGCAATGAAGGGACGCGCTATAGGACGTTTCCCGTAAGTTTCCACTACCAGCTTCTGAATGGTCAGGCTGTCAATCATTCCGTCTGTATTGGATTCCAGTTCTCCTGCCTTACCTTTCTCGGTAGAGAGCTCTACCCGTACATTGCCCAAGGTATATCCTTCGGGAAGTGTGGCATTAGATAGAGTGAACAATTTGATGCTGCTCCCCGGATTGGATAAATTGATGTCATCGACCTTGGATGCCGAGAAATCGGGAAGGGTTATTGCAGCTTCTTGTTCGTTGGCTTGAGGAGTTGCCCAATCAGTGTAATCATCTGTGCATGAAGACATGCACAGAACAGTCAGACCGATTAATGAATGGATTGATATATTTTTCATCTTGATTCAATTAAAAAGATTATTATTTGATTTCGCCTTCGCCGGTAGCGAAGTTCAGGTAGAGCTGCTGTCCCGCTTTGCCTGCTACTCGTGCTTGGTCTCCATTGTTGGCACGATATTCAATTTTGCCGTCGAAGACCATGAACTCGCTCTTCCACCACTCAAAGGTAGGAATTTTTACGTATGCACGCACACCGTCACCATCGCCACCCGGAACACTGGCAGCAAAAGCAGGTGAGACAAAAGAAGCGTTAAAAGTATCGGGAATGGTACATAACCAGCCTTCAGCCTGCTCTTTCCAGTCGCTGTTGCCTACAACAGGTCCCATCAACCATATTTCAGGTTTGTTAAACTGTATATCATAGACGAGGTTGCGTCCCGAAACGGAAGAGGTGATTACCATTAAGTACCATCCCGGAGTATCAGTAGCGATATTGTCTCCGTTGTCTTTGATATTGCCTGCCAAATCGCCGTTTATACTGTTTATACCAGAAAATCCTGTTTCATTTCCATCCCAAGCTTTGCTCTGATTGAATTTGATGCCGGCATCGTCTATCCATACCATAGACCAGAATACATGAGTTGCACCGTTTACGGGAATCATCTTGGTTGCCGAATCCCAGTTCCATTCGTTAAATCCGCCTACGATATATAAGTTTTCGGGGGTATTGACCGGAGGAAGCGAGAAAAGTAAATGTACTTTATTCAATGACACTACATTGGAAAGTATTTCGGTTCCTTCTATTGCTTTGTT
The DNA here is from genome assembly GCF_013009555.1 of Phocaeicola dorei. NCBI lineage: Bacteria > Pseudomonadati > Bacteroidota > Bacteroidia > Bacteroidales > Bacteroidaceae > Phocaeicola > Phocaeicola dorei. The sequence goes on from NZ_CP046176.1 coordinate 256,969, forward strand.
ATCACTGGTCATCATAACTGCTCTCAAGCGGATATAGACCGCTATATCCATCGGAAAATCAACATCGGTTGCACCTTTGTTTACTTTCATATCTGTAAGTGTACTAGCTAAAAGAGGTGCGTCTATACTGATTTTTGTTCCTGCATTGACATTACCTATTTCTGTAAAATCGGTCATGGATTCATCGAATGCCACTTGCACATAGTATCCAACGTTGGCGGGGAAGCCGTAGTCGGGTTGTGAACAGGATATTTCGATAGAGGAAGAATTGGCCAAATCGATTACTGTACCGCTGATAGCTGGAGTGTTTAGGACAAATTCGGTGGGTGAGATTAGCGTTGGGTTGGAGTCGCGATCATCATCACATGCGGTGAATATACCCAGTCCCAATCCGATAATCAAAAATGATTTAAGTATTTTATTCATTGTATTTTCATTTAATATTTATAAAACAAAAAGTTTTCAGTATCCCGGGTTCTGAGTCAAATTGGAGTTGGCAGTCAACTCATTGGTCGGGATGGCAAAAATATTAAGATGTGCATCAAAACTACGTCCTTCATAAGATCCGCCTTTCCATTGCCAAGTGTAATTGTTGTTGCCTCCATAGCGGTTGAATCTAATTAAGTCCATACGGCGGCGGCCTTCAAAATAGAATTCTCGGCTCCATTCATCGCAAATATCATCCAGGCTATATGCATTTGTACGGGTAGAAGCATGTGCACGACTTCGGATGGAGTTAACTGCTTGTGTACCTTCAGATGTAGTGTTTCCTCCATTCAAGCGAGCATCGGCTTCTGCAAAAGTCAGATAGGCTTCTGCAACACGTAGCAAGAAGTAGTCGGTATCGGCGAAGGTGGCATCATGTCCGGCTGAACCGTCTGTTTTGAAGTTGGTGAATTTTGCAATAGCATAACCGCTTTTAAAGGTAGATACATCTTCATTGTTTAAGGTACGTCCCACACCGTCGAATAAAGCACGGTCGTCTTTGGCTGCTACATACATGTCGTAGCTTGGCAGTTCGGGGGCATCATTCTGAGGGAAGAATTTGCGGATGAGGTCAGGACGTGCGCGGTTACCGCCCCAGTTTTGTGCAGAAACACCGTTGGTGGCTGTCAGGTCATTAGGGTTTGCATGCATCTCACCATCAAAGCAACCAGCTATCAAGAACAGGGAAGTACCCCAACTGGTGGTTGTCAGACCGTCTTGAAGTAAGGGTAGAAGAGCTTCGTAAGCAGCATCAGTTTCCCCGTTGTCACCCATGAATAACATTTGATAGGCAGTCCATCCGCCTTTTCCCACAGTATTGAGCCGGTAGGAGGATTTTATTACTTTGTCGGCATATTCTTTTGCTTTTTGCCATTGGGCCGTTCCTGTATAAATTTCCGAATTCAAGTACAGGCGTGAGAGCAACAGCCAGCAGGCAGCTTTGTCTACACGACCATAACCGGCATCTGTCGATTTTTTTGCTTTTGCTTCGGAAAGGGCCGGTTCTATTCCGATCAGTTCCTGTTCAAGCCATTCATACATTTGAGCTCTGGATCTTTGTTCAGGTTTGGTCATTGGTTCCAATGTAAAGGGTATGTTTCCCCAACCATCCATCAGTAAGAAGTAGTGTAGGGCACGTACAAAGCGGATTTCGGCAGACATGGTGGCATCTGTATCTCCAGCCATAGCCAGATATTGGTTACAATAGGTGATGCCGGTAGTCAGACGGGCATAGAACCCGTTTAACATAGGATGGGAAGCATTGTAAGTATTGTAGCAGAAACTGGCTACACCTTCATCTCCCCAGCCGCAGATAGCTTCATCAGTGGTCAGTTCGTTGGAATTGAACAATTGGCGGATAAAGCCTGTCGTACCACCATCCAAACCGTCAATATCACAGTCACCGTTAGCACCACCGTTTCCGGCTAATGCCATATTGGCGTAGCACTTGTTGAACAATCCGTTTAAATCAACATTGGTATCGATGTTCGGATCGATAGGATCTACATCTAAGTCTCCGATACATGAGGTTGCCCCCAAAGCCAACATCATGAATGTGGCAGGAACGATATTCTTTATGTATTTTTTCATATACTGCATAATTTTGCGAATTAGAAATTCAGGTTAAGACCAATAATAAATGAGATAGGACGCGGATAGAGATTGTTATCGAATCCGTTATTGATTTCGGGGTCGATGCCATCATAGTTTGAAATGGTGAAAACATTCGATACGGTTCCATATACGCGTCCATTCAAACCGCGATAGCTTCCGTTCTTGAAGAGATTGGAAAAGCTGTATCCTAAAGTGATGTTGTCACACTTCAAGAATGAGGCGTTACGCACCCAGTAGTCCGAAGCTTTGGCGGTAATTTCGTAAGTTTGCCAATTTCTGGCTACAGCGTCTACCGGACGGTTAGACAGGTAATTCAAAGAGTTGGACCATACTTCACCAGGATTCATGTTGCTCCATCCGGCGTTGATTCCATCATAAACATAGTTACCTAGACTGGCACGCAGTGAGAATCCGAAGTCCCAATTTTTGTATTCCAGGCGGGAGGAAAGCCCCATAGTTACGTCGGGAGCAGCATTTTTATAAAGGTATTTGTCATTTTCGGTAATCTTACCGTCACCGTCCCGGTCTACTACTGCATTTTCTATCGGGTTGCCTTGTGGGTCATATACTTGTTGGTATACATAGAATGAATTAGCTGGATACCCTACTTGATTGTATTGCAGATAAAAACCCGAACCTTGACCTACTTTGATATCGGTATTGGCTACAGGAGCACCACTATCGGATACACCACTTAGATCGGTAATCTCATTCTTATTATAAGTAAGGTTATAATTAATAGTCCATATTAAGTCATTGTTTACAATGGGTTTCCAGTCTAAGGCAAATTCGATGCCTTTATTTTCCAACGAACCGATATTTTGCCATGCTTGATTTCTATAGCCGGCCATGGACGCTAATGGTGCATAGTTCAGCAAATCTTCGGTTTTACGGTAATAAGCATCAATACTGGCTGTCAGCCGTTGATCCATAATACCAAAATCAACCCCAATATTATAGGTAGTAGTGGTTTCCCATTTTAAATCAGGAGTATAGTTGTCCGGGCGGTATAGGGTTCCGTTACCTATCAGTGGATAAAAACCGTTAGTACCTGTGCTTACTGAGTATGTGGGAATCCAGTTATAATTGTTAATTTTTTCTCCTGCCTGTTGACCTGTCATGCCCCAGCCTAAGCGAAGTTTCAAGTCAGATATCCAAGATATGTCTTTTAGGAAGTTTTCTTCTTTTGCTTTCCAAGCTAAGGCTACAGACGGGAACCACGCCCAATGGTCTTTGAAGCGTGAAGTTCCATCATCGCGAACGGTAGCTGTAAGATAGTAACGGTTCATAAGTATGTAGTTGGCACGTCCGAGGAAGGAAACCAAATAACTGTCGGTCTTGTATTGATACGGAGTGTGAGGACGCTCTGTGCCGGCTAATGTGGGGTCATCGTTCGTCATCGGATAACGACCTACGTAGTCACTGTTTGTGCTTTTCCAAAAATGTTGCCATTCGTAACCTCCCATAATATCAAAATGGTGGTTATCATTAAAGTCTTTATAATATTGGGCGTATGCATTCAATGAAAGGTTGCGTTTTAGGATACTTTCACCTCCAACAGAACCATAATACATGGCACTAGGGGAAGCAGTAGATTTATTCTGTGCTTGGCGTCCTTTGGAAACATCGGCACCTAGAGATAAATGAAGGCGAAGGTCTTCAAGACCATGTACTTTATAGTCGATATCGGCACTTCCCACAAAGGCGCGGCTGTGGGCAACTTCTGTGTTAAAAGCAAGCATGGCTAATGGGTTGGCACATTCTGCCGTGCTGTTATAGATGAACGGTCATGTGGAGTCGCCTAATGATGCGGCTGATGACCATTGGAAAAATCCCCCATAATTTTGTAATGTCTGATCCAATGCATTGCCGAATTGGGCTTTGTGATATTCGGATGTGAAATTATAAGGATCTTGGGTAGGGTCCATCTTTACAGCAGCACCTACGGCTCCACCGTCGGCATATGCAGAACGTGCGTACATTCCTTTCGCATTGAGGTTCATAGTCAAATGATCGTCAAAAAAAGACGGATTAAGATTCAATGCAGCTGTGACACGTTTGAAATCAGAATTTTTCAAGATACCTTCTTGATTGGTGAAACCTACAGATACACGATAAGGAAGGTCTTTTACTGCACCCGATACGGTTATATTGTGGTCATGACTGAGAGCGGTACGGTAAATAAGATCTTGCCAGTCGGTGTTGGCTGTACCCATGGCACGATAAGCATCGCTGTTTTCTCCGTATAAATCGGTGATAAGTTGACGGTATTGGTTGCTGTCAAGTACATCAACTGTTCCTTTTTTCTGACTCAATGTGACACTACCTGAATAGGAAACTGAAGGCTTTTGCCCTTTGTGTCCCTTTTTAGTAGTGATGATGATAACACCGTTTGAGCCGCGTGAACCGTAGATAGCAGTGGCTGAAGCGTCTTTTAATACGTTGAATGATTCGATATCCTGCGGATTAATCATGGCTAGTTTGTTAGAGAGGCCTTTTACTCCCTCATTGTCCATAGCCATACCATCAATAACAATTAGAGGGTCATTAGATGCGTTCAGTGAAGAACCGCCACGTATACGAATCTGGGCGCCACTGCCTGGGGCACCATCATTACTTGTTACATTGACACCGGCTATTTTCCCAGAAATCATATCCTGTGCGTTTATTACTAAGCCTTTGTTCTTTCCATCCGGTTTCATGGCTGTTACCGAACCGGTCAGGTCATTCTTTTTAGCCACACCATAACCGATAACGACTACTTCTTCCAAAGTTTCCGTATCATCTTTCAGTATCACATTTAGTGAAGTAGCAGCCGGAAGTTCCTGGGTCAGGTATCCGATAAACGAAATAACAATTATATCACCTTTATTGGCGTTTAACAGGAAGTTACCGTCAAAATCAGTGATAGTACCATTGGTTGTTCCTTTTACCACAACATTGGCACCGATAATTGGTTCGCCTGTTGTGTCCTTTACAAGTCCTTTGACAGTCATTTGTTGGGCAAATGCGTCTATGGACAAGAAGCATCCTACTATCAGTGTGAGTAGGATCTTGAACATCAAGTTTCTTTTCATGTCTTTAAATTTAAAGTTAAATAATTATTTCAAGTTTATATTCTCAGCTAAAAACACCTATTGAAAACTGTTTTCCCAAACAATCAGATTATTTATGGCTCCTTTAATCCTTATATTTCTAATGGAATTGATCTTTCTTTAAAACCATTGAATTTTTTCTGAAAATTTTGTGATATCTGTTCAACTGGATATTGAGAGAGTTGAAACATGTATTTGTTTTTTAGATTTATTGAGATAGAATGAGTTCTCTATATTTCTGTTTATTGAAATAAATTTCAAAAAAGTATCTGCAAAAAATGATTTGTAATGAGATACAATAGGGGAAAAATTCTTTTTGGTTTTCATGATTTAATGGTATTTAGTTTTAGGTTAACGGTTATCCTCACTTTATTTTGTTTTGGATGTTGCAAATGTAGCTTTCTTGTAAATTGATTCTTTATCTAAGAATAAAAATATAAATGATTTAAATCAATTGTATTTTATAAGTGTTTGATTTATAGAATGATGTGTTTTTTTTGTATCTGAAAAAATATAAATGATTGTGAACTGTTTCGTGTTTGGACAAGAATGATTTATGGTTCTTTTATATTAATTCTTTGTCAAAACTTTAGTTTATATTGCATCAGCTAAGAGTTTTCTATAAAAAACTTTTAACCGATGCAATATAAAGGAATAAACTTAAAAGTAGTTTTATTTGTTTTTTACAACAATGATTTTGGGAGTTACCTTGTTGAAATACCACTTGATGGTATAGTTACCGGCTTCTGAAACTTTAAAATTACCATCACCGGCATCTTCAAACTCTCCTTCTACAGCTCCGGGAGCTATATCGTCTTCCCATTTCTCTTCAGGGCGTATTTTCCATTTATTACCGGCGGACATATCTAGGGTAGCTTTTAAATAATATTGAAATTTGTTGTTTTCATCCGTTTCAGTTTCCAGTGTCATCATTGTGTCACCGCTTCCCCAGCTATTGTGGTCTCCTACAATTCCCCATGAGTTGTGAGGTTTGGAAACTTTCAATTCTCCTGTGGTATTATTGAATTCTAAATAATAACTGTTTTTGCTGTATGCTTTAATGTCCCCTCCATTACCGGATACTAAAGTAACGAGGGATTGTTCGGGTGTCATACTTTCCGGAGCTCCCCAATTGTCCGTACCCCAGTCTTCCGTACCGCAGAATTTCCAACCATCGGCTGCTTTGCCGTCGAAGTACACCATAGCGGTGTATATATTATCAGAATTTACCGAATATACTTTTTGGCTTTTGGTGAAATCCCAACCATTATAACTTCCACGGAGTGTGATTGCCGGATATTCCGGCTCACCTTCATATGGAGTGATGGTGGTTGAGACAATGTTGGAATACAATGTATCGGCAGCTGCTGAGATAGAAGACGATATCCGAAATTCGATTCCTATCGGCGCTGTCTCCATTTCATAGACTTTCAGCAGGGTCATGATTTTGCTGTTCAGGTCACTGACAGTGATAGTATGTGATAAATCTGTTTTGGATGAGGCTAAAATTACTTTATTGGCAAAATTTTTGTCTTTAACATCCATTTCCAACGCATTGATAACGCTTGCTTGATAGCCTAAATCCGGATAGCTCCAGGTAAGGGTGAATGCCTCTTGGGAAGCATTTTTTGATTCCAGTATATAACTGTCATTCAAGGATGACAGGGTAGACGGGATGGCATTTTCCGAACTATATGTCACTTGTTCCAAATCACTTTCACAAGCAGTACAAAGTAATAGGGTAAAAATAGAAGTTGATATGCTTTTTATGAATTTCATGATGATGTACTTATTGATTAATAACCTTCATTTTGTTGTAAGTTACCGTTTACGGTCAGGTCGGTAACAGGTATAGGATACACGTTATATCTCTTGTTCACTCCTACTCCGGTATTGATTCCTCCTTTGAAATCCCATGTATAGGAGCCGGAAGTAAGCAGATCGAAACGTACTAAATCTGTACGGCGGATACCTTCCCAATATAATTCACGCCCGCGTTCATCTAACAAATTACGGAAATTATTTTCCTCTAACCAATTTTCGGAAATGTTGTGTTTTTCATCTCCATAGGCACGCTTGCGAAGGGCGTTGATATATTCAACAGCACTAGCCTTACTTCCTTCTCCACCGCGTGCTACGGCTTCTGCATACATCAGGTAAATATCTCCCAAACGGAACATCGGAAAATCAGTATCTACCCATAATGTATTTTTTCCCGGTTGTCCGTTGCTGTCTAAATTGCTGAATTTGAATACACTCCATCCTTCAGTTTCAAAAGTTCCGGATACACTGGAAGTAATGTCGATAGAGCGTCCTTTATCATAAAAAATACCACGTTTATCTTGAATCTCAGAAGCTTTGGGTTCTTCATCATTTTGAAAATCAAAGAGATGAACCAGATTGCTTGTTGCGCGGAATCCTGCCCAGCCTTGGTCTACCCCACTGTGTGCTAGTAAAACATCTTTGTCTTCAGCTCCTCTGGCTCCGATGATAATGGCAGCCATACCCCATGATTGGGTCTTGTCCCCATCAAAGATGATAGGATAGATTATTTCTTTTTTGGTATCCGGATTCTCGCCATTGTCTGCTTTGAATAAATCAGCATAGTTGTCTGCCAGTTGATACCCTGCTTTGATCACTTCGTTGCATGCATTAATACATTCGCTATATCGTGCCTTACCGGTGTAAACTTCTGCATTAAGATACATGCGTGCTAATAAAGAACTGGCAACAGCTTGATCTGCTACTCCGTATTCGGAGCGTGGAGAGGGCAGATTGGGTTTGATTTCGTTTAGTTCTGCTTCTATCCAATTGAACAGGTCTTCTCTAGACAGCGGGGCAGGTTCTATGGAATAATTCTTTTCAGTGATGAATGGAGGCAATGCAAACATATCCATCAAGATATAATAGGCAAAAGCACGGTTAAAGCGGGCTTGTGCAATATAACTTTCTTTGTCAATGCTTTCGGGCGCGTTGGGAATGTTCTTTAAGAACTCATTTACCAGTGCCACTATATACATGCAGCGTTGATAAACCCCTTCAATGGGTTCCACTTTATTGGTAGTCCATGTCATATAGTTTACTTCTGTGCACCATGCATCATTCCATGCGTTCTTCATTTCATCGGTTGGCTGTTCTTGTAAAGTCCACCAACAGCGTAATAGTGCAGTATTTCCTGCATCAAGGCCTGAAATATCTGAACTGCTGCTGCCGTCTTGTCCGGATAACGCCCAAACTGAGTATATTTTATGAAGTCCTTTAGTGTAGCTTTCCGCATCGGTATAAGCTTTGTCTGCTGTTTCCACTGTGGGATCCAAAGGTAAGACATCCAAATCATTGAGACAACTTGAAAAAACAAACAGGCAAGTTGCCAGAGTTGTATAGATATATTTTCTTGTTTTCATACGTAATTCTCATTAAAAGTTAAGATTCAAACCTATAGTGTATGTGCGGGGACGTGGCCAGATGTTAGAATCTATCGCTCCACATTCCGGGTCTAATCCGCTATATTTTGAGATAGTAAATACATTTTGGACAGATGCGCTGATACGTCCTGATAGTTTGGCTGCAAACAGATTTTGGAAAGAATAGCCTAATGTAAGGTTGTCCATCTTCAAGAATGAAGCATTTTCCAGAAAATAGTCGCTGGCCATTTGTTCGCTGGTATTCAGCAAGGTAAAGCCTGTATCTTGAAAACCGTTATAAAGATTTGTAATAAATCCTTTTCCACCATAATTGTTGGAAGTGCTATTGCCTGATGCCACGCCATTGTATACATAATTGCCAAAGTTAGCACGGAGATTAAAGCCCAGATCCCATTTTTTGTAGCTGAACTGAGAACTGAAACCCATATATACTTTAGCCATCGGACTTTTGTGGGTTAGATAACGGTCGGCTTCGGTAATTTGTCCGTCATTGTTTCGGTCTACAAATGCATTTTGGATAGGCTTGCCGTTTTCATCGTATACTTGTTGGTATAAATAGAATGTTCCAGGCATTTCACCTACTTGGTGTTTTTGGTTTGTGCCGGCATCAATACCTTGGTAGTCGGGATTGAAAGTGGTAGTCAGCTTGGTAATCTTGCTATCATTCCAAGTAATATTATAGCCTACCTCCCATGTGAAGTCTTTGCTTTGGATAGCTATGGCATTTACATTGGCTTCCACACCTTTATTTTTCATTTTACCTACATTAGCGGTAATCAAGTTGATAAAATTCGTTCCCGCTGCGGCACTGATGGTGTTTAACAAGTCTTTTGTATGTTTCTGATAATATTCAATACTACCGTTGATACGGTTATTTAAGAATCCGAAGTCGATGGCTACATTGTATGTAGTTGTTTGTTCCCATTTTAAATCAGGACTGTAACCGTTTGGCTTCAAAAGCGTAGTTCCTAAATAGGTTGTATTAGGATTAGTGCTGAATGAATAGGATGTGATATATTGATAATCTCCAATTTCCTGTTGTCCGGTCACACCATATCCTAAGCGTAATTTTAATTTGGAAAGCACATTTTCTGTAGCTTTCATAAAGGGTTCATTACTGATGGTCCAAGCTAAGGCGGCTGAAGGGAAAAGTCCCCAACGATTGTTTTCACTGAATCGTGAAGAACCGTCACGACGTAAAGTGGCAGTCAGCAAATAGCGGTCCATGAAATTGTAATTTAAACGCCCGAAGAATGAAATAAGATAGTTTTCATACGGAATGCGACGGTGGTCATCACGGATGTAATGCCGTTCGTTTTCGTCATAGGTATATCCTTCTTTTGCACCTAAGTCCTCTGTAGGGTTTGAATAGGTGATATCATGATTGGCATAATAGAAATGTTGCCAGGAATAACCTGCCATTATATCGAAATTACTTTTGATGGATTCTATGTTTTTTGCATAGTTCATGTAGAAGTCCAGCAGGTGGTTACGACGCAGATTGTTCCAAGTATTGCCTTGTCCTAAACCGGTGAATGTTTTATCTAGTGAGCTTTGAACCGAATTGGAATTTACAAAATTACGACCGGTTGTTTTTGCCACGTCATAGCCTAAATTCAAGTTGGCATGTAAGTCTTCCAGACCATGTATTTTATAGTCCAATTGAATATTACCCAAACTACGTTTGGTTGTACCGTGATTGTTTCTATCGTATAATAAAGACAATGGATTCTGAGTCGCCAGATCGGCTTGTGCTCCTTGTACTATTCCCCAGTTCCAATAGCCATTATATCGATTTTCTTCATCGTAAATGGGTTTGGTGGGGTCAAAGAAAGCAGCGGCACCTACAGCACCGGAATCTGCAAATCGGTTTTTATTGATGGTGCCTTTTACATTGATGTCTACACTCAGGTGGTTGTCGAAAAATTTAGGACTTAGATTGACAGCACCGGTATAACGTTCATATTTAGAAGTCTTTAGTGTACCTTTTTCTGTATTATAACCTAAAGAGATACGGAAAGGCATAAATCCTGCTTTTCCTGCAATTCCGATGTTTTGGTCTGTACTTAATCCTGTCTGGTAAATAGCATCTTGCCAATCGGTGCTTTGGTTAGGGTATACGTTCAGAATCCGTTGGATGTCTGCCGACTGTGCGGTTCCTTCCGGATATTGAGCCTGCATGACTTCGCGGAATGATTGTGCGTCCAATGTCTCTATACGTTTATAAGGGTCTTTTGCCGTGAAAGTTCCTGAGTAGCTAACTTTTATTTTGTCTTGTGTCCCTTTTTTAGTTTGGATGATAATAACTCCATTCGAAGCGCGTGAACCGTAAATGGCTGTCGCCGAAGCATCTTTCAAAACAGTGAAAGTTTCAATATCATTGGGATTAATGGTGGCAAGTGCATTGGGAGTGCCTGGAGCGGCATCATTTGAAACAGGAATTCCATCGATAACAATAAGTGGATCATTGCTGGCATTTAGTGATGCACCGCCACGGATACGAATTGTCGAACCGGCACCAGGGGCACCGTCACCTTGACTAACAGAAAGTCCCGGAACTTTTCCCATAATCAGTTCTTGAGGAGAAGTAACAGCACCTTTGTTCATCTCTTCTGCTTTGATAGCTACCACAGAACCGCTTAGGTCATCTTTTTTCACAGAACCGTATCCAATGACAACCACTTCATCCAGAAGTTCTGTATCATCTTTTAATATAATATTCATAGAAGCGGCTGCCTGTGCTTCTTGAGACCGATATCCGATAAACGAAATGATGATAATGTCACCTTTATTGGCGTTTAACAGGAAGTTGCCATCAAAATCGGTGATGGTACCATTAGTCGTTCCTTTTACTATAACATTAGCCCCGATAATTGGTTCACCTGTAGTATCTTTGACAATTCCTTTGACAACTATTTGTTGGGCAAATGTGTTGACGGACAAGAATAATCCCACAATGAACATCAGTAGGACTTTAAACGTGGCGTTTCTTTTCATGTCTTTGTATATAAATGCTTTAATATTATTCATTTTATTTGGAAAAATACCTATTGAAAACTATTCAACCTTTTTACTTGCTTTTCTATAACCTCTTAATACCTTTTAATTCTGATTTATCTTTTACCTCTTTAATGCTGATTGCATAACCACCACCGCTTGCTGCGTGTAAGTTCAGTTTGCTTTTGTTGGTCACAATGCCTTTACGGATGGTATATGCCTGCGGATTATCTTTCCAGTCGGCATCTTTTGCGTCTGCATATACAGTTGCGATGTATTTTTTGTCCGGATCAAGGAAATCAAATATCAGTTTTGAAGAATGACCGTTCTCATCTGCCGTACAGCCGATATACCAGTCGTTGGTTCCTTTAGCTTTGCGGGCAATGGTAATATAGTCTCCCGGTTCGGCTTCCAGATATTTGGTTTCATCCCAGTCAATGGCTACATCTTTTATGAATTGGAAGGCATCCATGAAGCGTTCATAGTTTTCAGGTATGTCAGCAGCCATTTGTAATGGGCTGTACATTGTTACATACAGGGCCAGTTGACGTGCCAAAGTAGAACGTACCTGTGAATTGTTGGTAGGATTCATTTTGTTACAACGGGTTTCAAAGATACCCGGAGTGTAGTCCATCGGACCACCTATTAATCGTGTGAAAGGCAAGATGGTAGTATGGTTTACGTTGTTACCGCCAAATGACTCATATTCAGTTCCGCGTGCTGATTCGTTACCGATCAGGTTGGGATAGGTGCGGCATATTCCGGTAGGGCGTACAGCTTCGTGGGCGTTTACCATGATTTTGTAGTCCGCTGCTTTTTTCACCGCATATAGATAATGGTTATCCATCCATTGTCCATAGTGGTGCTCACCACGTGGAATAATGTTGCCTACATAGCCACTTTTTACAGAATTATATCCGTTGTCTGCCATGAATTGGTATGCCTGGTCCATGTGGCGTTCATAGTTACGTACAGAAGCCGAAGTTTCATGATGCATCATCAGTTTTACACCTTTGCTTGCAGCGTAACTTTGAAGTTCTTTAACATTAAAGTCGGGATAGGGAGTTACAAAATCAAAAACATAATCTTTGCTTTTTCCGAACCAGTCTTCCCAACCTTCGTTCCAGCCTTCTACCAATACTTGGTCGAATCCATGCTCCGCTGCAAAATCAATGTAACGTTTTACGTTGGCGGTGTTGGCAGAGTGTTTGCCGTTAGGTTTTGTTTTGTTGTAATCTGTTTCACCTAGTTTTACACTGGATAAGTCATCTGTGTAAGCCCATGAGCCTTTTCCCGTAATCATATCCCACCACACGCCGATGTATTTCACAGGCTTGATCCAGGAAGTGTCTGCTATTTTGCAAGGTTCGTTCAGGTTTAACGTAATGCGTGAGGCAAGAATGTTGCGGGCATCATCACTAACGATGACGGTACGCCATGGTGAAGTGCAGGGAGTCTGCATATATCCTTTGTCACCTTGTGCGTCCGGAGTCAGCCATGATTCGAAAATCATGTTCTTGTCATCCAGATTGAGGTGCATACAGGCATAGTCTATCAAAGCAGCTTCGTGCAGATTGATGTACAGACCATCGTCTGTTTTCATCATCAGGGCAGTTTGTACACCGGTGGGGCTGAATGCTGTTTGCGAGGAGTTCTCCGTATAAGCCTTTGAAAACAATCCTCTGATTTCCGACAGGCGGGAAACGGTATAGTCATATTCCTGTGTATCGTAATCTCCCGGAATCCAGTAAGCAGTGTGGTCACCTGCCATGGCAAATTGTGAATGTTCTTCTTTGATCACGAAATAGTTTAAGTTCTTCTGCTGCGGAAATTCATAGCGGAAACCCAGACCGTCGTTGAATAGGCGGAAACGGATGATTATAAATCTGTCATTGGCAGGCTGGTTCAATGTGACCGCCAATTCATTATAATGGTTACGGATTTCCTTTTCTTCTCCCCATACCGGTTGCCATGTTTCATCGTTGGTAGATGTCTGGACATCCTTTAGCTCGAAACCGTTATAAAGGTTTGTCTTGATGTCCAGTTTGTCTATGTCTTTTTTATCAGTCCATTCGAAGTCGGTTTTGGCGTTTGCGTCTTCCTTCTTTAATTCCAATCCCAATTTACTGGGTTTGATAACTTCCTTCTGTTTATAGGTCAGTTCATACGTAGGAGTGCCCTGACCATCTAGGGTAAATGTCATCTCCAGATTGCCATCCGGAGAGCTCAGTTTCTGTTGTGCATTCGCAATGAATGAGATACAGAGAAATGCGATAAGTGAAAGATTCTTTTTTAATTTCATAATATGTACTGGTATTAAATTATAAGCTTTTACTGATTGTTTTAAAATTCTAGAACTAGCATTCCACGCCCCGGGAGTGTTAAGTTTTTACTCAAGTCGATACTTTTATCCGTTAAAACATCATGGGCTGATGTTGTTGGAAGTACTTCTTTGTATGGAGTCAGGTTAATGGTTTGCGTTTTGTCTGTTCCATTCATGAGAACCGTTATCGATTTGTTTCCATATTTTCGTTCATAAACGTAAATCCCTTTGTTGGGAGCGAAGTGTTTCAATCTGCCTTTGGCTATGATTTCATTACCTTTTCTCCATTGGAGTAGTTTCTGCATATAAGTAAAGGCTTCATTTTGCTGCGGAGTACGGTTAGCCTCATTGAAACAGTTGCGTGAGTCATTTTTCCAACCTCCGGGGAAATCACAACGTAACAGACCGTCGCCATTGGCTTTATCTGCAGCCATCAGAATTTCTGTCCCATAATAAATCTGGGGAATGCCACGTGTAGTCAGCAGGAATACAAGTGCTTGTTTGTAGCGGTCAATATTTTGCGTGGCTTCTTCATTTAAATAAAAGCGTGAAGTATCATGGTTATCAAGGAAAACGAGCAGATTCATTGGATCTGCATATACCAAATCCTGAGTAAGATAATCGTAAAGACGATATAATCCGCCATTCCAGTCAGTTGTTTCTTCGTCAAAGGCTTTGTTCATTTGTTCCATCAGCGGGAAATCCATCACGGTACGGAGATTGGAATTTCTGGGAGCAGCCAGTCTGCTGTCTTTCTGCCAGAAAGAAACTAGCACATTACTGTTCAACCAAGTTTCACCTACTATGTTGAAATCAGGGTACTCATCGGTCACGGCTTTACACCATTCTGACATCATGTCGAAATCTGCGTAAGGGTGTGTGTCTTGACGGATGCCGTTAATCCCTGCATATTCTATCCACCAGATACTGCTTTGGATCAAATAGCGGGCTACATGGCGGTTGCGTTGGTTTAAGTCGGGCATTGATTCTGTAAACCATCCGTCTACGGCTATCTTGCGTTCATAATCAGAAGCGTGGATATCCTGTACGCTCGCTGTTTTATAAGAAGTTTGTGTGTAGTTTCCTTTAAAATTGAACCAGTCTTTGGAAGGCATATCTTTGAAAAGATAGTTTTCGCTGCCACAATGGTTGAAAATCATATCCATAACAACTTTCATTCCTTTACTGTGTGCTTGTTCTACCAGCTTGCAGAATTCTTCATTGCTGCCTAATCTGCGGTCTACTTGATAATAATCGGTAATGGCATAGCCATGATAGGATCCTTCTTTCATGTCATTTTCCTGTATGGGGTTCAGCCAGATTGCCGTAACTCCCAAGTTGGAGAGATAATCCAGATTATTTTCAATACCTGCGAGGTCGCCCCCGTGACGGGCGAACGGATCGTTGCGGTCTACCTTTGCTTCCAACATTTCCGGTACGACATCGTTCGAGGGATTTCCGTTGGCGAAGCGGTCTGGCATAATCAGATATAATACGTCACCCGAGTTGAAGCCTTCCACGTTGGAAGCATCTGCCTTACGCTGTTTTATTTCATATGGCACAACAGTTTGCTTTTTACCTTGTTTCAATGTAATATGAAAAGTCTGCGGAGTAGCTTCCGATAAATCCATATATAAGATTAGGTAATTGGGATTTTCTTGTTTCACAACATCTTTCAGAAGAATGTCTTTAGAAGAGATGCTTACATCACTGGAGGAAATATTGTCGCCATACAGTAGGATCTGTAGTTCGGGATTCTTCATATCCGCCCACCAGAAGGTTGGGGCTACTTTTTTAATTATGGCTGCGGACACTGTGTGTTGCAAACCGAATAACGCGAGTAATGCCATAAGTGCGAATGTTCTTTTCATAATATATAGAAATTAGTGTTTATATCTTCATTTCATTTGGATGTTGCAAATGTAGGAGTGGAATAGATGAGATTTGAGTACTAGAATAAAAATATAAATGTTTTATAGACTCAACTTATTGATAACTAGGTGTATTTATCTCTGCTGTATTGCTGAAAATATAAACGTCAATGAAAATATTTTCGTTGAAAAACTTTATTCTAATTACTTATATTTATATATTTGTGAATCTATAATAAGTATATAAGATGAAGAATGTAACCTATTTCTTTATATTGTTTTTGTTGATTTTGACACCTCCTTTGTTTGCTGATAAAAACAGCAATGAAGAAGTGTTGAAAAGGTTGGATCGGATCATTGATAATAAGACCGCTTATCATGTGCAGAAGGAAAAAGAGATTGTGGATTTAAAGCAACGTCTTCACCGTTCTAAAGATAATAGGGAGAAATATGAACTTTGCGGTTCTTTGTTTAACGCTTATCTGCATTATCAAGCTGATTCCGCATTGTATTATATTAATGGAAAAATGAATTTGTTGCCTCTGTTGAATCATCCGGAGTTAAAGAATGAGATTGTCATTAACCGTGCCGAGGTGATGGGGGTGATGGGAATGTATAACGAGGCTTTGGAACAATTGGAGCGGGTAGACCCGTTGGAATTGGAACGGGAAACTTTGGCTTATTATTACCGGACCTATCGGGCTTATTATGGTTGGGTGGCCGATTATACCACCAATGATGCCGAAAAAGTGAAATATTTGAAAAAGACCGATGCTTACAGGGATTCTATTCTTATTGCTACTGATCCTTGTGTAGACAGGAGCATTGTATGGGCCGAGAAAAAGATTATTAATGGGAGGGTGGATTCTGCTTTGGTTATATTGTCGGACCTATTGAAAGAAACGCCGGATGAACGGCAAAAAGGGTATATTTACTATACTTTATCCGAGGCTTACGATATGCGGGGAGATATTCAGAAAGAAATTTATTATCTGGCCTTGACCGCTATTACAGATTTGAAATCGTCTATTCGTGAATATGCATCCTTACAGAAATTGGCTCAACTGATGTATGAGGTAGGTGATTTGGACCGTGCCTATAAGTATTTGAATTGTTCAATGGAGGATGCGGTAGCTTGTAATGCCCGTTTGCGGTTTATTGAGGTAACGCAGTTCTTTCCTATTATTGATAAAGCATATAAATTGAAAGAAGAAAGAGAGAGGCAGATTTCCCGTACTCTTTTAATCAGTGTCAGCTTACTTTCTTTATTTTTGCTTGCTGCTATTTTTTATCTGTACCGATGGATGAAGAAATTATCAGTGATGCGCCGTAATCTGAGTATGGCTAATCAACAGATGCAGGAAGTAAATGCTGAATTGGCACAGACGGGGAAGATCAAGGAAGTATATATTGCCCGTTATTTGGACAGATGTGTGATTTATCTGGACAAGTTGGAGTTTTATCGTCGTTCTTTGGCGAAACTGGCAATGGCTTCCCGTATAGACGATTTGTTTAAAGCGATTAAATCCGAGCAGTTTATACGAGATGAACGGAAGGATTTTTATAATGAGTTTGATAAGTCTTTCCTGGAGTTATTTCCTCATTTCATTACTTCTTTTAATGAGTTATTGGTAGAGGAAGGAAGAATATATCCCAAATCGGGTGAGTTGCTGACTACGGAATTGCGTATATTTGCTTTGATCCGTCTGGGAGTGACTGATAGTAATCGGATTGCCCATTTCTTGGGGTATTCTTTGGCAACGATTTATAATTATCGCAGCAAGATGCGTAATAAGGCGATAGGAAACAAGGAAACTTTTGAACAGGAAGTGATGAACTTGTAGAGATAGAGATATGATTACAATAATACCAGCAAATGTAATATAAGTGTATTCATTGTTATTCCGTGCTTCAGTAAGTATTAGCTCTAACCTTGGGCGTTTGGTCGTATTTATTCTAAATGTGGCAAGTTCCCCAAACGGATAGCATTACTTGTCCAATAACACAACTGATTTTAGAAGATGAATAAGTCCCGCCTTGGGCATTGAGGATAGGCAAGTCGAATATCTTTTCAGTTAACTTGGTCTCGAAACCTTCTAATTGTTGAAATTGGAAAGCACCTATTTTGTCCTCGTTATTATTATTTTCTATTTTGTTCAGGTACTTGTCATTTTCTTCATAAGCAGCAATGGCAACTTCATAAATTTCAAACCATGCCTTTGAATCTTCGACCATTAAATCCATAAAACAGAGAGTGCAGCACCTATGTGAGAGATAAAAATAGCACCACAACTAGTAAGCTTCCAATAAGTGTTCAGCGTATCTTCGGAGATGTCTTTGGTAGAAAATAGTAACATTGATAGCATATCTATACAGGTAGATAACCATAGGCTGAAAGACAAAATACTATAAATGTAATAGGAGAGATAGAGTATTGCCATAGGTGGTTTATTTCAATATTGCGGTAATGTCGGTAGGTGTGATAAGTATCTTTGTAAATCAATGGAATGGATTCTGTAAATACGACCTCATTTGTCATTTTGATTTCTTTAGGAACGGTTTTTGTCATCGAATCGCTGATGCTATTGAATGCCTGATAAAAATTATTGGACATAGTACTGATTGTTTGGCATAAATAAAAAAGCAGAGAGAGAATGAGAGTTGAATAACTCAAAATAATTCTCTCTCTGCTTGGGAGTAGTTCTACAGAGAGGAGGATATTAAATCCTTATCTCTGTGTGTTTAGACTTTGATTACTGTGCCGGATAGGGAGTCAGGTTTACAGTAATGGTGTCTTCTACTTTTTCATTTGTTGAAGTAGTGATAGTCAATTTCACTTTGACTGGGGTTGCTACAGATACTTTGTTTGCATCACCAGCATTTGCTGTAAGTTTAATATCTTTACCGTTTATATTTGCTGTCAAATATTGGGTATATTTAGCTTCGACTTCGCAAACTACATTTTGAATATCATCTTGTGTTCCAGAAATGTTATCTACACGGTAATAGATGTTCTTGTCATTCTTATCAGCAGCTTTACCATATTTCACAGTTACTATGTTACCACTACCAGAGATGATAGAAATACCAGCAGGCATAACTGTTGTATAGTTTTTGCTTTCAGCAAACATAACTTTGAAGTCAGCAATCGGGAACTGTACGCCTGCATAGGTAACCTTACCACCTGTTAACGTATAAGCCTTGTTAGTTTCCCCTTTTTCAGTTAATGTGATAGTACCGTTGTCACTAACAGCAATCTTGTCAGCATCATCTTCAATAGCTTTGTATCCACTTACAGTTCCAGCAGAGAAAATGTTGGCTTTAGTGATTTCACTAGCATAAACTGTTACAATCTTATTCAAATAGTATGACGGGTTAAATGTATAAGCTGCTGCCAATGTTGCATCGCTTGGCTTTTCAATAGTGAACGGCAAGTTAATAACAGCAATTGTTCTGAAATAATTGACTGTTCCAATTTTAACAGCTGCAACAACATTTACCTTAGCTGTAAACTCACCACCATTTTCAATGATTTTGGCTAATTGACTACCGTAATTTGTGTTGAAGTTAACTTTGATACCTGCTATTTGGGCTGCTTCAGTTGTTGTTTTACCTTCAGAGTCAACAGTAGCGATATCCTTTACAAGATCGGTTAGATTTTCAGTTTCTATCTTGCCTGTTTCAGCATTTTCATATACCCATTCTACTTGGGGGTCAAGTACCATTTCTCGATATTCAGCATTCCAAACGACACGTTTGTCTGCACCCATGGCATCGAAGTAGGGCTTTAAGTCAGAGATAAATGCTTGTTCAGCAGTTTCAGTCACTTCTGTTACAACATGCTTCTTGCTTACGATAGAAGTAATTTCTTCTGCATCAGGAGTTTTTTCATTAAAGTTCAAGGTTACATCGTGAGATTTAACCTTACCGAAAACATTCATATAATGAACTGTAAAGTTAACATATCCTGCAGCCTTGTCATTAAGATTGATAGTCATGCCATCGAATGATACGCCATAACGGATAGAGTCTGCTTTTGCTTGAGCATCATCATCCATTGTGATGTATGAATCGAATAGTTGACCTGCCAATTCTTTTTTAGGGACAATTGTTACAGATTCACCTGGCTTAGCATCCACGTATGATGTGAGATAAGTATCACCTTGCTCATTAATCTGGTATTTACCGAATTGAATATTAACATCTTGGGCATCCACCAAACTAAATTTAAAATCACCATTGAATGGAGAGTAAACATTTTCGTTAACAACCAATGACGCTACAGCATTGCTATTGCCGTATGATTCAACTATTTCATCATTAACAGTAATACCTTCTACAGGAATTTCATACAATCCGGTTGTAGAAGCTGCTCTGCTGCTTAATACTCCAGTAAAAGGAACTACTTTTCCTAATTTGATAGGCAGTTCTTCACCTTTAGAGTTTACAGCCTTAACGGTTTTTCCTGATAAATCGTAAGAAACCGGAGATATCTGAACTATAATAGAACTGGTGGATTGTCCTACCATATATTCACCTTTGGCAGGTTTTTCTTTAGAACCACCTTCCCATTTCGGCCATGCTGTTCCTTCTTTAGCAATGCTATAAGCAATATTGAAATTGTTTTCCAATACAGTAATCTGAGCCAATCCTTCGTTCAAGGGCAGACGAACAGATTTTTCATTCTTACCGTCTTTGTCACAAACAACCATGATAACGTAGTTGTTAGGATCAGTAGGATCAGCGTAGTAGTAAGGAACATTTGTTGCAGGAGTAGCACCGGCAAATTCTTCAAATTCTGTACCGTTCCACAAATACCACTTGCCGTTTTCCTTTTTCACTTCAGGCTGAGCATCCTTGCCTGGTTCACCCTGTGCGCCGTCCTGGCCTACAGCTTTAACGGTAGTCTTCTCACCGTTGCATACCCAAAAACCATCTTCCGAGATAGTCCATTCTGTACCTGCAGCACCTGCTTCACCGTCCTTACCGTTGGTAATGGTGTAGCTGCTACCGTCATTGAAAGCAACAGTGAAACCGCCTGTGGCAGGAGTTACAGAAGTAATCCAGTTGGCAGCATTGATTTTTGCTTCCAGGTCTTTGATTTGACCTTCAACGCCATCCACGCGCGAAGTCAGCTCGTCAATGTCATCATCGTAGTCTTTACAAGACACAAATGTTCCTGTTGACGAAACCATTAAGGCTCCGAACAGGATTGCACTTAAAAACTTTTTGTTCATAATAGAAAAACTTTAAATTTATAAATTTAAAAAACTAAAATTGGTTATACATACCATTTATTATAAAAGGACTTAATTATCTTCCTCTTGTTTCAGCGGATTCCTCTCGTGTGCCACATACTGCCGGGGCGTCATGCCCGTCACTTTTCCGAACGCCACATAGAAAGGGCTTTTCGAACCGAAGCCGCTGCGTACGGGAACTTCCTCTATGGGGCATCGTCCGCTGCGGAGCAGCTCTTTGGCGTATTCCACTCGGTAAGTGTTTACTAGTTCTTTCAGGTTGCAGCCGAAATAGCGATTCACCACATTACTTAAATAAGTCTGGTTTGTCTCCAGCATCGCACTCAGTGTTTTCAGCGAAAGAGAGGAATCGAGGAATACTTGACGCACTTCCATCAGGTATAATATACCTTTATATATAAGAGCGTCTATCCGGCGGACGTCCGTCCGCAACGCAAACTCCTTCTCCCATCGGCGAGAGGCGGCACGATAGAGCAAAGTCTTTTGGCGCACCGAAGTGTAGCGGGTCTTTTTACGTCGCAGAAACAGGTATTCCATTCAATTCTTTTTTCGTTTTTTATTTGCTTATTTTGTCGATCTCTTAGTAAGAGATCGACAAAATAGATGTAATATGCATAAAATCAAATAATTAAATCAATGAGAAGTGGGCTGTTGAGAGAAAGATTAAATAAGAAAAAAGGCTTTTTTTTGCTTTAGATCGTATTTTTTTAATGAAAAGTGTATTAGTTATCAAAACTTTCCTTATTTTTGCACGAGAATTATATATCTCTTACTAAGAGATCGATAAAAACCTATCTTGTATTTTGTAGTCTAAACAGGTAAAAATCAATTATTTATATCTTCGTTTTATTATATACTTGGGCGCAGAATGTAACTCATGTGTCAGAAATGAGTACCGCTTTGTACTTTATTATATGGCGTATGATTTTTTCTATCGGCATCCAGAATTCATGGAGAAGTTGGAATAATGCTGGACGGAATGAAGATGAATGTGTCAAAACCAAAATGACAGCTTTGAAAAGTTGCAGATAGTAATTATAACGCGTAAAAGGGTCGTATCAAACTCTGTATTGAGTAATGATACGATCCTTTCTTTAGTCTTTTAGGATGCTCAAATTTCAGATTATAAGTTCATGTTTTCAAAAACAGAGTTTTGACACCGCGGAGTGAATTTCAGTTTCGGGAAACAGAACATTGAACGGTGGTGATGGAATGAGCATATATTACTTTCGGGAAATGCTTTACCTCTCTTTGATAATACTTACACAGCCGGCACCGATAATCAGGAACACTCCAGCCAATACCAGCATGTTTACTTCCGGAGCGACACTACCCGGACTGGTAAATATCTTCAGTACGATACCTCCTAAAGAAGCTGCGACAATCTGTGGAACACAAATAGTTCCATTGAATAATCCCAGATAGGTTCCCATATGTCCTCCTGTTAATGCATTGGTCAGAATGGTAAAGGGAAGGGCCAGCATGGCTGCCCATGCGCAACCTATCAGGATGAAGGATGCAAATAAAGCATATTGATTATGGATAAAGAAAATGGAGATGAATCCAATGCCTCCCAATACCAGACTGAGTACGTAGGCAAGTTTGCGGTTCTGAATCATCGGGATGATCGTTGCCCAAATAACGGAACCGATGGCTTGGACAGCAAATAAGATCCCGACCCAATCTCCCGCTGTCTGGTATTGTGCGGATTGTGTATCCAGTACCACTCTGGAAACACCGTTTGTCATGGTTGTTATGACCGGTGTGTCGAACACATTCAAAGCAACTGTTCCATTGGTGTAAGTCCACATGAACATGAAGGCTGCCCAGCAGAAAAATTGTACCAGTCCTACTGTCCAAAAGGCTTTGGGAGCCTTGACCAGCAATTTGAACATATTTGTCTTTTCTTTTTTGCTTTCATGGGTGATGCCATGATATGCTGCATATTCTTCGGGAGGAAATTCCTTTACTTTGGCCGAAGTATAGATCACGCATAGAATCAGTATCAATGCGCCGATGTAGAAAGAATAGATGACAGAGTCGGGAATAACACCTTTGGGAGCAATATTACTGATGCCGATGGCGGCAAAAATAAACGGGAAAAGATATCCTGCCAGACTGCCGGCATTACAGAGAAAACTCTGAATGGAGTAAGCCAGTCCTTTTTGTTTTTCATTCACCATATCGCCCACCATCATCTTGAAGGGCTGCATGGCCATATTGATAGAGGTATCAAGGAACATCAGTGATATCAGACCGAATACCATAGCTGCACTGACTGTCATTCCGAAACTACCTGCATTAGGGAGCAGGCACATGACGCAAACAGCAACCAGAGCTCCTGCAAACAGATAGGGGATACGCCGTCCGAAACGCGTCCAAGTGCGGTCACTCAGTGCGCCTATGATGGGTTGGACGATGATTCCTGCCAGCGGAGGTAATATCCAAAAATAGCTTAAACTGTGTGGGTCTGCTCCCAAAGTGGAAAAGATACGGCTGATATTCGCGCTTTGCAAAGCGTAGGCTATCTGCACGCCAAAGAATCCGAAACTAATATTCCATAGTTTCCAGAAACCTAAATCGGGAATTTTTTTCATGGTATGTGTGTTATTGATTATCGTTGGGGTAGAGATTCACCACAGACGGCCCCAGGCTGTCTGTGGCGGATGTTTAGAATCTGCCGGCAGTGTCAATCATCTCTACCAGCTTTTCATTGAACTTCTTGTTCTTTATCAGTTCTTCCAAAGTGAGATGCATGCGATATCTCCAGTAATGTCTTGGATTGGCAGGTATGTTGATACGTTCCGCGTTCACATCGGGATAGCGGATTTCTTCGTCTATTGACAGCCAGTCCTGAAAGGAAAGGATACACAGCAATGAAGGACATTCCAGATGGTGGCGTACTATTTCCTCGCAAACCCATCCTGGGGCTGAAACCGGAACTTCTCCCCAGTGTCCCATTACATGGTTGTAGTAGCGGCAGGTCTGTTCATAATCTTCTTCCCACCATCCCCGCAGAGTAGACATATCATGAGTGGAAATAGTACAAACTGAGCGGTACGGATATTCCCACACGTGACCGAACTCATGTTTGGGATTCTTGGGCATACGTTGGATTTCCAGACTGAGTATTTGCAACTGATCCATTACCCAAGGCACACAGTCGGGTACCATTCCTAAATCCTCTCCGCACACCAGCATGGAAGTGGCTTGTGTCAGGATAGGCAGCTTTTTCATCGCTTCCTGATACCAGAACTGGTTATGGCGTTGGTAATAATAATGATTATACAGACGGTTGAAAGCGTCTTTCTCCTTCCAGTTGAGGCGCCCGAAGATGAAATCATTCTGAACGGCAATTCTTGGATGATACATGGATGGGTGTTTGCGGTCGGGAACAAATAATACATTGCTTATCAAGGCATATACTCCCTCGCGTATATGGATACTTTCTTCATCTTTCTTATCGGAGAAGTAAGTCTCCACTTTGCGTTGGGTATCATATTCCGGACGCATTTCATAAATGTCATCGTGAACATGCTGTACGAATGTTTCTTTTACAAAAGCAGCTTTGTCACCAAACATCTTGTTTAGCATCTCTTCGTTGATGAACGGTTTGGTCATGAAGTCCTTTTGGAACGGCAGCCCGTAACTTTGAATTTCGTCCACACTCATAGGCAATGCCGGTACAAACTGTCCCAGCAAACCATGTACCGAATGAGATGGAATTTCCCAGATACGGAAGAAACCAAGAATATGGTCTATGCGGTAAGCTGTGAAATACTCTGCCATTTTGCGGAAACGCTTCTGCCACCATTGGTAGTTGTCTTGTTCCATTACCTCCCAATTATAGGTGGGAAAGCCCCAGTTTTGTCCGTTCACGGAGAATGCGTCGGGTGGTGCGCCTGCCTGACCGTTCATGTTGAAATAATACGGCTCAATCCATGCCTCCACGCTGTTGCGGCTGATGCCGATAGGGATATCACCTTTAAAGATAATACCTTTTTCGCGGGCATAGTTTCCTGCATCAAGTAATTGGATATGTAAATGGTACTGTGTGTAGTAGTAAAAGGCGATTTCTTCATAACAAGAGCTGTCCGGTGCGCATAAGGCTGCTATTTCTTCTGCCTTGTACTCTGTATGCTCAGGCCATTGGCTGAAATCCGGAGTGCCATACAGATCTCTTAGATAGCTGAATGCAGCGTATGGCAGCAGCCAATGTTCATTCTCTTCAAAGAATCTTTTGAATTCATCCGAAGCCAGCACTTTTCTTCCGGTTTGTTGGAACATCACTTTCAAGTAGGCACGTTTGGCATTGTTCACTGCTTCATAATCTATTTGAGGAAGAGCGTTCAATTCTTGTCGGCGGGCTTCAAAAACAGCCAGCGCTTCCTTATCCTTCATCTTACCCAGCTGGTTCAAGTCAATATACATCGGGTGGAATGCATAAATGGAAATGCTGTTGTAGGGATAAGAATCCATCCAGGTATGGGTAATGGTCGTATCGTTGATAGGGAGGATTTGTACAGCTTGCTGGTGGGTCTTTGCCGCCCAGTCTATCAGTTTCTTCAAATCTCCGAAATCTCCTACTCCAAAACTTTTCTCACTACGGAGAGAAAATACAGGGATAGCCGTTCCCGCCACTTTACGGGCCGATGAAGTGAAATGAACTTCTGTTTCCGGTGTCAGGTAGATTTCTCCTTTTTTTAATTCCGGATTATTAAGCATCCGGTTGTCGTGGTTCTCCCATTCCTCTACCTGCTTGCTGTCGGCGTTGCAGGTTACGAACTTATAACTTAGCGGAAATTCCAAAGTAGAAACATTCAGTGTGATGGTCCACTCGTTAGGCTGTATTTCTTCCATCAGGACAGTCTTTTGAATATCCCAATTGCCTAAAGCCGGGCAATCCCCGCTGATAGCCAGCACTTGATGCTTATGATGCAGGCAAGGGCATAAGGCCCGGAAAGTAATGCTTCCATCGGCGCTTGCTGTGACTTTTATAGCTGCTTCAGACTGATAATCACCACTGAAGGCGGAACTGTATAAGTAAGATTCAGCCGGAAGGTCTTTCCAGAAATCATTTAATATGTAGTGGCAGTTTTTCTTTTTCCCGGGACAAAACAAATGAGCCATGGTTCCGCTTTCACGGCGGATGCACTGTCCGTCACGATATACTCCATAGCGGTAGGAAACAGGTACGCATGCAGGGAGATCCGGCATTTCAGCTTCACCTTCCCAATGTTCCCCGTTTGGAGTGCGAAGGATGATAGGTTCACTATTGTTTCCGTCCAGTATCACCCCCAGTTCTTCTCCCCAGGCTGTACGGTATTCAATTCGAAATGTGAGTTTCATGTTATTATTTGAGTTAAATGGTTTAATGTCCCAAAATTAAGACTTTCTGTCAGAATATCGTCTTTCATCCAATTAATTTATAAGAAAAATGAATGAGGTTATGTTTGTTACCGGCGGTGAACTATTACAATTTCTGCCCATTTCATCGAAAAAAAGAGTCGGTATGAGTATCTGTTTCTTCGGGCATTTAAAAGAGGAAAAATATAAATGGGGGCAGATTGATTTTCATTGATAAAAAAGCCCCGATCCAGAGAAAAGCAGGATCGGGGTTACCTCAAATTGTAAGATGTGAGGATGGATTTTGATTAAAAAATAATGAATGAAAAATTACGCGTCTATATTCGCATATGTCGCGTTTTTCTCTATGAACTCGCGGCGCGGAGCTACATCGTCTCCCATCAGCATGGAGAAGATATAATCTACGTTGGCGGCATTGTCGATTGTTACCTGTTTCAGAATACGCGTTTCAGGGTTCATTGTTGTTTCCCACAGTTGTTCGGGATTCATCTCACCCAAACCTTTGTATCGCTGTGTATGGATTCCGTTTTCTTGTCCGTCACCATATTTTTGAATGAATGCCTGGCGCGCTTCTTCGGTGTAGCAGTATTCACTGATTTTTCCTTTGCTGCATTTATACAATGGCGGATTGGCAATGTACAAATGTCCGTTTTCTATAATTTCCGGCATATAGCGGTAGAACAATGTCATGATAAGGGTGTCGATGTGAGAACCATCGACGTCGGCATCGGTCATGATCACCACTTTGTGATAACGCAGCTTGTCGATGTTCGCTTTTTTGCTGTCATCATTTCCGTCCACACCGAAACGGACACCCAAGGCGGTGATGATATTATTGACCTCATCGCTTTCAAAAGCCTTGTGCCACATCGCTTTTTCTACATTCAGGATTTTACCCCTCAAAGGTAGAATTGCTTGGAAGGCACGGCTACGTCCTTGCTTGGCAGAACCACCTGCCGAGTCACCTTCGACCAGGAATAGTTCACATTCCTCCGGATTACGGCTCGAGCAGTCGGCCAGTTTACCCGGCAGTCCGCCACCGCCCATCGGACTCTTTCTTTGAACAGATTCACGTGCCTTGCGTGCGGCGATACGCGCTGTTGCAGCCAGGATCACTTTGTCAACAATCTGTTTTGCTTCTTTCGGATGTTCTTCCAGATAATATGTAAGCGCTTCGCCTACAGCTTGGTTCACGGCACCACTCACTTCGCTGTTACCCAGCTTGGTCTTGGTTTGTCCTTCGAACTGCGGCTCGGCTACTTTCACTGAAATGACGGCAATCAAGCCTTCGCGGAAGTCTTCTCCCGAAATCTCGACTTTTGCTTTTTCCAGTGCTTTGGTATCTTCCGCATATTTCTTCAGTACACGGGTTAATGCGCTGCGGAAACCGGCCTCGTGTGTGCCGCCTTCTATTGTATTGATATTGTTTACATACGAATGCAGACTTTCACGATAGCCTGTATTGTACATGATGGCACATTCAATGGGGGTATTGTTTTTTTCGGTATTCAGATAAATGACATCATCAATCAGCGCTTCGTTGTTACGGTTCAAGAAACGTACAAACTCTTTCACTCCTTCGTCCGAATGGAATATTTCTTTCTTGAAGCTGCCATCTTCTTCTTTGATCCGGCGGTCGGTCAGTGAGATGGTGATACCTTTGTTCAAGTAGGCCAACTCACGCATACGTGCCTGCAGAATATCAAACTTATATTCGGTAACAGTGAAGATGGTATCATCCGGCCAGAAAGTCTGTTTTGTTCCGGTAATATCAGCTGTTCCTACTTCTTTTACAGAATACAAAGGATGTCCGCAGCTGTATTCTTGCTGGTAGATCTTGCCGCCGCGGAATACCTGTGTGGTCATGTGAGTAGACAAGGCATTCACACAAGAAACACCTACACCATGCAGACCACCTGAAACCTTGTAAGAACCTTTGTCGAACTTACCTCCCGCGTGCAGCACGGTCATTACTACTTCCAATGCAGATTTCTTTTCTTTTTCGTGAAAGTCTACCGGGATACCACGGCCATTATCCTGTACGGTAATGGAATTGTCTTCATTGATGGTGACTTCTATATGATCACAGTAGCCGGCCAATGCCTCGTCGATAGAGTTGTCCACAACCTCATAAACCAAGTGGTGCAATCCCTTTTCGCTGATGTCTCCGATATACATGGCGGGACGTTTACGTACAGCCTCCAAACCTTCCAATACCTGGATGTTACTGGCCGAGTAATTGTTTTCGCCGTTTATCTTTTCTTCTTCACTCATGTTTGATTCAATTATCTTAAATATTAGCTTTCAAAGATACGAAAAATTGCTGAGACAGGCAGCTTTTATGGACTAAAAAACGTAAAAAAGAGGGGATTGGACAGGTTTGGAATGAGGTCTGTCCGTGAACGCCGGGAAAAGTATGGGAGTGATGTATTTATTTCGAGGGTAAGTCTTTTGGAAATTAATGGGTCTTTTTTTCCTTCAAATCCTTCATCGACGCTTAACAGGCTTTTTATCAGTACTTTATCATGTACGATCCTCTTCTAAATCCTTCATGAATGCTTCGGATTCTTCAGACTCTGTTTTTCGCGGAGCGAGGATTTGCGCTTCTTTTAGATGTTATGTTTGCAATATGTATTGCTTGTGTTTTATGAAGCGCATAAAAGACAAAAGGCCGGATTAAAAAATCCTGCCTATTTTATCTTTTAGTTTAAGACTTTGCTTAAGCAAGTTTGCTAATGTAAGCAGCCAATTTTGACTTCAAGTTAGCAGCCTTGTTCTTGTGTATGATATTGGTCTTAGCAAGTTTGTCCAACATCTTCTGAACGCCCGGATACATTGCAACAGCTTCTGCCTTGTCAGTAGTTGCACGAAGTTTTTTAACAGTGTTACGCATTGTTTTTGCATAATATCTGTTATGAAGTCTTCTCTTCTCTTCCTGTCTGATTCTCTTTAATGATGATTTGTGATTTGCCATCTCGACTAATCTTTAATTTTGTTCTTTTATTATTTTTATTTGTAGCCCGTGGGGGAATCGAACCCCCCTTTCAAGAATGAAAATCTTGCGTCCTAACCGATAGACGAACGGGCCGAGCCTTGATTCTGCCGAGCCTTAGCTTGGCTTGCTTTCGGAGAGTGTTTTTCTCTTTTGCGGTTGCAAAGGTAGGAACTCTTTTTGAATTGACAAAACATTCGGCATATTTTTTTTATAAATACGTGCATTTTCATCTAAAAACCTTATTTTTGTATGTTCCAAAGATACATATATTTGTGTGGAAAAGCAAAAAACGTATTCCGGACAACGATTATCTAGTATATAAAAGAGAGAAAGAGTATGCTTCAAAAGACGGTGGGAATTGTACTTCATACCTTAAAATATAATGATACTTCGAATATCGTTGATATTTATACGCGCGAGAATGGCCGTGCTTCTTTTCTTGTGTCTGTTCCCCGTTCACGGAAATCGGCGGTGAAGACGGTATTGTTCCAGCCGCTTTCCATGATAGAGTTTGAAGCGGATTATCGTCCGATGTCCAATTTGTATCGTATAAAAGAAGCGAAGTCGTGGCATCCTTTCCGCACGTTGCCATACGATCCTTATAAATCTTCCATTGCCATGTTCTTGGCGGAATTTCTGTATCGTGCTTTGCGTGAAGAAGCGGAGAACGGGCCGTTGTTTGCTTATTTGGAGCATTCTATCCGGTGGCTGGACGAATGCGACAGAAGTTTCTCCAATTTTCATTTGGTTTTTCTGATGCGTTTTTCACGTTTCCTCGGTCTGTATCCTAATACGGAGGATTATAGGGAAGGATGTTTTTTTGATATGCTGAATGCCTGTTTCGTGTCTGTCCAGCCATTACATGGTGCTTTTTTGAAACCGGAGGAGGCTTCACGTATCAACCTTTTAATGCGTATGAATTATGAAACAATGCATCTTTTTACTATGAGCCGTCTGGAGCGTAACCGCTGTCTGGTTATTATGAATGATTATTATCGTTTGCATCTGCCGGATTTTCCGGTGCTGAAATCGCTGGATGTGCTGAAAGAGTTGTTCTCGTGAAATCCTTTCTTATCAGGATGTGTTCATGTTTCGCGCCTTTTTTATCTATCGTTTCACTTTAGTGATGAAGTTGTTTCACTGGAATGATGAAATCTCATCACTAGAGTGCTAAAGCTTCATCACTAAAGTGAAACGATAAATGAAGCGGGAAGCAAATGGGTATTCTTCCTGTCTTGAAAGTTAAGACGGAAAGCAGGTGCAATCTTTTGACCACGATATTGTATGACTCATCTTTGTCCTTTAGCATGATGGTCAAAGACATCGGTCCGGTGCGGGTGTTGTGGCGGCTGAAGGTGCTGACAGCGTACTGAAGGAGCTACTGTCAGCCTTATGCGTTGTATATCAGCTTTTTATTGTGGCTGAATACACTGAAGGATACTTTGAATTCCAGGGCATTGGTGAAGTGAGAATGATAAACGGAAAAAGTTTAAAATGATAAACTAGCCTTTTATTTGCTTGGGAAGCTGGATAGGGTACTGCATACGTTTGCTTCTCACTGATTTTATAAAAAACGAAACTTCTGTCCGTAAAGATGAATCGGGGCAGAAGCTTCGTTTCTTGAATATGGATTGCCGGAGTATTATCCCAGTAATTCTTTCACTTTAGCCGAGATGGCACGTCCTTCGGCTTTGCCTGCCAACTTTTTGGTGGCGACGCCCATGACTTTACCCATATCCTGAGGACCGGCGGCACTCACTTCTGCAATAATTTCTTTTA
The DNA here is from genome assembly GCF_013009555.1 of Phocaeicola dorei. Classification (NCBI taxonomy): domain Bacteria; kingdom Pseudomonadati; phylum Bacteroidota; class Bacteroidia; order Bacteroidales; family Bacteroidaceae; genus Phocaeicola; species Phocaeicola dorei. The sequence goes on from NZ_CP046176.1 coordinate 288,179, forward strand.
AAGCCGCTTCCAGTTCTTCGTTACTCATTTGTTTGGGCAGATAGGCTTCAAGCACTGCCACTTGGGCCAGTTCGGCTTCTGCCAAGTCGGCGCGGCCCTGACCTTGGTAAATGGCGGCTGAATCTTTCCCTTGTTTTACCAGTTTCTGCATGATTTTCAATGCAGCGTCATCCGTCAAAGTGTCGTTGGCGCCCGGTGCTGTCTTTGCTTCAAGGAAGAATTTTTTCACATTACGCAAAGTTTCCAGTTTCACTTTGTCCTTGGCTTTCATAGCCTCTTTGATATCGTTGCTGATTACGTCAAATAAATCCATAGTTCTTTTCTATTTTAGTTGTTAAAATGTGATCGTTATTCCGCCGTTTTCGGTATCGTTATTGAACGTTTCCTCTTCTTCGGCTATTGCTTTGGACTGGATACTTTCCAACACAGTTTTGGTACGTTGGAAAGTAGGGGTTGTTTCCACCATACTGATAATATCATCATTGTCCAGATCCTCCAGACTGAAGATGTAAATGTTGTGGCGTTTCTTCTTGTTGCTGTTCTTGAAGGTGTCTTTGCCGTAGTAATCTCCACGACGTTCATCTTTGCGCTGTTCCTCTTCCTCCAGCTCTTCCAGTTTCTTTTGTTCCTCGATGGTGCGTTTGTTCATCATGTTGTCCATGCCCGGTACATCCTTGATGCCGAAACCGGTGGCAAGTACGGTGAACTTCACCTGCTCTTCCAGCGACTCGTCAATATAGAGCCCCCATTTGGTTTCCACGTCTTTACCGAATTTGCTCATGAAGTCATGAACCTCATTCATTTCTTCCATCATCAACTCGCTCTTGGTGCTGAAAGAGATGTTGAACAGGATCTTCTTCGAGTTGAAGATATCGTTGTTGTTCAGCAACGGGGAATGGAGCGCATCATTGATAGCCTGGCTCACACGGCTTTCCCCTTTGCCGTATCCCGTACTCATAATGGCTACACCACCGTCTTTTAATACCGTTTTCACATCATTGAAGTCCAGGTTGATGGTACCGCGGATGGTGATAATCTCGGCAATACTCTTGGCTGCGATAGATAAAGTGTCATCCGCTTTGCCGAAAGCGTTCATCACGCTGAAGTCCGAATAAATATCACGCAGACGTTCATTGTTAATCACCAGCAGGGCATCTACATGCTGGCTCATTTTCTCCACGCCGTCCAGTGCCTGGTCAATCTTCCGGTTTCCTTCAAAAAGGAACGGAATGGTGACAATACCTACGGTGAGGATATCCATATCTTTGGCTGTCTTGGCAATGATCGGAGCCGCACCGGTTCCGGTACCTCCTCCCATTCCGGCAGTGATAAATACCATTTTACAGCCGTCGTTCAACATTCCTTTTACATCTTCTATGCTTTCTTCGGCTGCTTCACGTGCACGCTCCGGGCGGTTTCCGGCCCCTAATCCTTCTTTTCCCAGTTGCAACTTCACGGGAACGGGGGATTCGGCCAACGCCTGGTTATCTGTGTTGCACACAACAAATGTTACATCGTGTATACCTTCTTTATACATGTGATTTACGGCATTGCCGCCGCCACCTCCCACACCGATTACTTTAATGATAGTCGGGTTTTCTGCCGGGAAATCGAATGGCATTATAGTTTCATCAGACATAATCTTCTATATTATATTAAGGTGATGTAATTCGTTATTATTCTTCCAGAATCTTTCCAAACAAGTCGGTCAGCCGTTTGATCGGACTGTTGGCTTCTTTCAAACTCTTGATTTCTTTTTCCAGGTCGCGTATTTGGTTCAAAGCTTCTGCTACTCCCAAATCGCGTGCTTTGGCCAGTTGCGACAGGGCATTTTTGTATTTGCCTGCCTCTTTCAGTTCTTTTGCGTTTCTTATCAGGTTCTCGCAAGTGGCTTTTCGCAGCTTCTCCTCTTCCTCTGCTTTCTTGGCTGCCGCTGCTGCTCTGGCTGCTTCTTCTTTCTCTCTTTTCCTTTTGTCTTCCACATTCTCGCCGCTTTCATCGAAGAGAGGTACTTGTACGGGTTTCATAGGACGTTCCGGACGGTAACAGTTTTCTTTTCCAGCTCCTAGTAAAGCGATGATCGTATTGCATGTACCATCTTTTTTCAGTTCCACCATACCGCCTTTCAGACTTAGCTGACTTTCTTTGGCCATTCTAACCTTTTCTATTTTGGTACGGTTACTGAATGCTTCCTCCATATTCTTTAGATTGGCGGCACCACCGGTAATGATAGCTCCTGCCAGCAGTTTGTCTTCATATCCCGAAAGAACAATCTGGTTCCATACATTGGCCAGTATCTCATTGATACGTGCTTCTACGATGTCTTCCAGTAAGTGTGACTCAATACTGCATTTCCCGTCCAGCGAGTAGGTAGGGTTGTCATCTCCGTCCTCCGACTTGTCGGCATAAGCATTGCCGTATTTCTTTTTCAATTCTTCGGCATCTTCCTCTTCAATTTGCTGGCTGCAAATATCTTTGGTGATGTTGCTGCCTCCCAATGGGATGACTGCCAAATGGCGGAGTATGTTGTTTTTGTAAACAGATACAGTAGTCGTATCTGCGCCAAAGTCGATGAACATGCAGCCCGAGCGTTTTTCACTGTTGGTCAGTACGGCATTGGCCAGGGCCAACGGTGAGATGATGTAGTCGGCTATTTCGATTCCTGCCTGTTTGAAACATTTGTCAATGTTCTGCTTCACGCTGCTGCGGGCGATGATATTAAGGAAACGCCCTTCTATATGATCGCTGGGAACTCCTACAGGATCGGCCAGCAGGTTGATGCCCACTTTATATTCCTGAGGTGCTACTTCCAGTATTTCCTGGTCTATGATGGGGACTTCGCGGTTGCTGTCCATAATGGAGTCAATCAGTTCCTGTGAAATCTTGGTTTCTTCTTCCAGATGACGTACCTCCGTATTACGGATGGTGCGTAGAGATTGTCCTCCGATGCCTACATAGACCTTTCCGATAGAAGCCTTTAATGTCGATTCCAGTTTCTTGATAATCGAAGTAAGGCTTTGTGCGGTTTTATCCAGATTGTAAATCACTCCCTTACGGATAAAATCCGAAGAGTTTTCGCTGGCGAGGGCCAGCACTTGTATGCTTCCGTCCGCATGTTTCTTTCCTGCAATACCTGTGATCTTGGAGGATCCCAGTTCTATCGCTACTATAAAATCTGTTGCTGCCATATCTTACTTCTCTTTTTTAGTACAAATAATCTGATTATTAAATTCCAGACTGATGCGGCTGTACTTGTTCCAGCCTACTTGGTTCAGTCCTTTCTCATAAAAAGTTTTTAGTTTCTCGAACTTTTCCTCATAATTCCCGGGCTTGCCTAAGAATATGATATGTTCACCAACTCGTGGAACCAGTTCCAGTTCTTTGGCCTGTGTCACATTGATCTGCTCTATCTGGGCATCCCATAGCGGATGGGCTTGTAGAAAGGCTCCTAACGTATATAGTTCCTTGACGGCAAAATCACGATCCACGTATCCTGTAACAACAGCTACGTGTGCCGAACTGTTGGGTATCGGCATAATTTTTCCTTTATTGTCAATATAATAGTTGTCTCCATTGTTTGCCATCACTCTGAGGATGGGGAGGCGCTGTGTCACTTCGATACCTATTTTGCATCCCGGTGTACGGTAACATTCCACATTTTCAATCAAGGGATGTTGGCTGAGTTCTTCTTCCAGCAGGCGGGTGTTGATGTCGCCCATCTTCTTGCCCACGGGGGAGAGTTTCTTACCGTTCAGTAAGCGGAGTACTTCTTTCTGGCTGATGAAGCCATGGTCTATACTGTCCTTGATAATCAATTCCATACCCTTGCAAACCTGATCGGCAGGCTTGGTGTTGAAAGCGGTAACGGCTACAATAAGGTAGGCGGTTATTAGCAACAGAAACAGGAGTATGAGAATTTTCTTTATCATCTTTTATTCAGTAATCCGCAGATTTGGGGTACATAGTTATCTATGTCGCCCGCACCCAGGGTGATTAATACTTCTATATCTTTCTTGCTCAGTACGTCTAGAATTTCTTCTTTCTTGCACATGCTCTTCTCGATGCCCGGACGCAGATGGTCGTAAATCAGTTTGCTGGTGACGCCGGGGATGGGTTGCTCGCGTGCCGGATAGATATCTACCAGGATGACTTCGTCCAACAAGGAAAGGCTGTCGGCAAAATCTTTGTAGAAATCACGGGTACGTGTGTAGAGGTGTGGCTGGAAAATAGCCGTCAGCTTCTTGTCCCGGTAGAGGGCACGCATGGAGAGTATGCTTTGCTTTATCTCGGAAGGATGGTGCGCATAGTCGCTCAGGAAAACTACCTTGTCGTTCTTTATCTTGAAATCGAAACGACGGTCTACTCCGCGGAAACTTGCCATACCTCTCTTTATTTCTTCATCGGTCAATCCGCTCATCTGCGCTAAAGCCATGGCAGCTACTCCATTCTCTATGTTGATGCTGACGGGGACACCTAACTGTATATTGGGGATATTTCCCAGTGGTGATACATAATCAAAGAAAATCTCACCGTTTCCAATATGGATATTCTCTGCATGAAAGTCACCCTCTTCTTTAGAATAGGTGTACAGCTTCACGCCATTCTGCAAGGCCGGTTGCAGTTCGATGCCTTTGCGTACAATCAATGCACCTCCCGGCTGGATGAGTGAGGTGTATTTGCGGAAGCTTTCCAGATAAGCCTCTTTGGTTCCGTAGATATCCAGGTGATCGGGATCTGTTGCGGTAATCACCGATATGTAGGGAGAGAGCCAATGGAAAGAACGGTCGAACTCATCGGCTTCAATAACCATGTATTCACTACTGTCAGACAACAGCAGGTTGGTGCCGTAATTCTTTGAGATGCCTCCCAAAAAGGCGTTGCATCCTACATGGGATTGGTGTAACAGATGGGCTGTCATGGTGGAAGTGGTGGTCTTACCGTGAGTGCCGGCTACACAAAGTCCTTTTCCTGCATGGGTAAGCATTCCCAATACCTGCGAACGTTTATGTATCTCGAAACCGTTTTCCCGGAAATAGGTAAACTCTTTATGTGTGTCGGGGACAGCTGGAGTATAGACAACTAATGTAGTTGCCGGGTTGCGGAATGCATCCGTTATCAGTCCCGTGTTTTCTTCGTAATGGATGGCTGCTCCTTCTTCTATCAGCTTTTCTGTCAGTTCACTGGGCGTACGGTCATATCCGCCTACCTTCTTGCCTTTTGACAGGAAGTAGCGTACCAATGCGCTCATGCCGATGCCTCCGGCGCCGATGAAATAAACTGATTTTAATGTGTTAACGTCCATTTTCTTTTCTGTATTTATCAGCCAGTTTGAATACCTCCCGGGCAATAACGTTGGCTGAGTCGGTAAAGGCTAATTTAGCAATATTTGTACTTAAACTTTTCAGTGTTTCCGGCTGTTTCACGGTTTCAACTGCTTTGTCCAGCAGAGCTTCTTTGGCAGCGGCGTCCTTGATATAGAGCGCTGCGTTTTTATTGACCAGCGCCAGTGCGTTCTTGGTCTGATGATCTTCGGCCACATTAGGCGACGGAACCAGAATGACGGGTTTCTGCAACAAACAGAACTCAGAGATAGAACCTGCACCTGCACGGCTGATTATTAAATCGGCAGCACTGTATGCGGCGGCCATATCACTGATAAAATCGGTTACATGGAGCATTGGTAACTCACCGGCTTGGGCTACTGCGGCGCGTGCTTCGTCGATATATATTTTTCCGGTTTGCCAGATAAACTGCGCGCCGGATGTTTTAATCTTGTCCAAACCTTCCATCACGCAGTTGTTGATGGTGCGTGCTCCCAAGCTTCCTCCTACAATCAGGATTGTTTTCTTGGATGGGTCCAGCCCGAAAGAGCGGATAGCATCTTCACGGCTGATGTGATGGTTGCGCAGTCCTTGGCGGACGGGGTTGCCGGTCAGGATAATCTTGTCTTTTTCAAAGAAACGTTCCATGCCGTCGTATGCCACACATATTTTGCGGGCTTTCTTTGCCAATAGTTTGTTGGTTACTCCGGCATAAGAGTTCTGCTCTTGTATCAGTGTCGGAATACCCATCATCCCGGCCATTTTCAAAGTGGGACCGCTGGCATATCCGCCTACACCTACTGCTGCATGTGGCTTGAAGTCCTTGATGATTTTACGTGCCAATAGCTGACTTTTGACCAATTTAAAAAGAACCGAAATATTTTTTAATAAGTTCTTACGGTCGAATCCGGCAACAGGTAATCCTTTTATAGGGTATCCGGCAGCAGGAACGCGTTGCATCTCCATTCTGCCTTCAGCACCTACGAACAGAATTTCCGCTTCGGGATGTTGTTCCTTGATGGCGTTGGCAATAGAGACTGCGGGGAAAATGTGTCCCCCGGTTCCTCCTCCGCTGATGATGATTCTTAAATTTTCTTCCATAATTCCTTTTTAGTCGAATTATTCGCAAAAGTATAAATAATACTTTTAAAATGAATGGTTTATATTATATTTCTTCTTCCGGCTCCCGCTTCCCGGCCGCATTCAGTAATGCCTTCAAGTCATCGGACAGCGAGTTTTCCTCCGACGGGAGGGAAGTGGCGGCTGTGTCACCTGACGGAAGTGTAGTAATGGCTTCCTGCATGGCGGCTACTATTTCCTGGCGCCGTTCGGCCTTGGCTGCCAGTTCGGCTTCTTCCAACGCCTGTTGCTCGGCAGCTTTCTTCTCTTCTTGCTCAGCTACGTAGCGGCTGACACTTAATATCATACCGATGTAGGCGCAGTTGATGAGTGTAGAGGTTCCTCCTTTGCTGATAAGCGGCAGGGGTTGTCCGGTGACGGGGAACAGACCTACGGCCACCATCATGTTAAGCATCGCCTGAGATACCAGTAGCAGGGCGATGCCCATCACCAGAAAGGCAGGAAAACTTTTTTCACTTCTTCGGGCTATTTTACCCGCCCGCATCAACAGCCAGATGTAGAGGATCACTACAAAGGCGCCTCCCAGTAATCCTAATTCTTCTATGACGATGGCGAAGATGAAGTCTGAGAACGCTTGTGACAGGAAATCCCGTTGTACACTGTTACCCGGCATCTTTCCTATGATATTGCTGGAGGCTATAGCAATATTGGCGTGTGCTATCTGGGCATCCTTGTCTATATCATATTTGGCAGCAGGAACGGCTTCTTTATCCTCGAAGAAACCTTTAATGCGGTTCTGCCAGGTTTCTACACGGTGCATCATGGGAACTTTGTTCAGTTTATGTGTAGGCATAACCATCACTATGCCTACGAAAAGTATCACCACGACTCCGACAGTTCCCATTAACTTGGCCAACTGTTTCCAAGGTACCCGGCCGATCACCATCATTAAAAAGACTACTCCGAACAGCAATGCTGCGGTAGAACCGTTTTCGGGAGCAATCAGAATGAAAACAACTCCGGTGATCCACATTATATATTTGAATGCTTTCGGATTGGCGTTGTCTTCTTCCTGAAACTTGGATAGAATAAAGGCGGTGACAATAATCACAGCCATTTTTGCCAGTTCGGAAGGCTGGAACTGGATGCCGAAAAAGGTCATCCAACGGGCTGCGCCATTGACACGGTCTCCGGTAATCAATCCCATACCCATTACAAATATCAGCAAAACAGCTGATATAGGCAGCAGGAAGAAGGGAAGTACACGGAAATATTTGCAGGGGATGTTATGTACCAGCACCACAATGCACACACCTACCATCAGGATGACACTGTGCTGGGTGATAGGCCCCCAATGATCCCCACTTTTGTAGGTAAGTGTGCTGGCGGCACTAAATACCTCGACGATAGAGATCAGGCAAAGAAACAGGAAAATAATCCAGATTACTTTGTCGCCCTTGAACAAGTCTTTTATCAGATCCATTATCTATATACCTTAATATTATATTACAGGTTTCTTACACATTCCTTGAACTGCTCGCCACGGTCTTCGTAACTTTTAAAAAGGTCGAAGCTGGCGCAGCAAGGACTTAATAATACGGTTTCACCTTTCTTGGCCATCCGGTAAGCAGCATCTACGGCATCCTTCATGCTTTGTACATCGGCTACAGGCAGGCCGAACTTGTCAAAGAAAGCATGCAATTTCTCATTGTGTAATCCCATGTAGATCAATCCGGTACATTTTTCTTTTACCAAGTCGGCAATTTCGTTATAATCGTTGCCTTTGTCTTTTCCACCTAATATCAGGATGGTTTTGGTTTTCATGCTTTGCAAAGCATACCAGCAGGAATTCACATTGGTAGCTTTGGAGTCATTGATGTAATCTACTCCTCTTACCCGGCAGACTTTTTCAAGGCGGTGTTCCACTCCCTTGAAATCACCCAAGGCCTCGCGGATGCATTCTTTGCGGATACCCGCCAGGTTGGCAGAGATACCGGCCGCCATGGAGTTAAAGAGATTATGGGTTCCGGTCAGTGCCAGTTCTTCCTGTTCCATGTTGAAAGCGATTGGTTCTGTAAAATAAACTTTGTCCTGTTCCACGTATGCGGCGGTTCCTTCTTCTTTCCTTTCGGCAAAAGGGTAGTAATGGCCATGAATGCCATATTTATGTAATTCACGCTGGATGACGGGGTCATCGTTCCAGAAGATGAAGGCATCGTCCGGAGTCTGGTTCTGGATAATGCGGAATTTTGCATCCACATAGTTTTGCATCTGGTGATCGTAACGGTCCAGATGATCCGGCGTGATGTTCATCAATACGGCAATGTTGGCATGGAACTTGTACATGTTGTCTAATTGGAAGCTGCTTAACTCGATTACATAATAATCATAGTTGTATTCTGCTACCTGATATGCCAGACTTTGACCGATATTTCCGGCTAGTCCCACATTCATACCTGCTTTCTTGAAGATATGATAAATCAGCGAAGTCGTTGTTGTTTTTCCATTACTTCCTGTAATGCAAATCATTTTGGCATTGGTATAACGTCCCGCAAATTCTATTTCGGAGATGATAGGGGTACCTTGTGCCTTTAATTTAAGAATCATCGGGGCATCATTCGGAATACCCGGACTTTTGATCACTTCATCCGCATTCAGAATGAGAGATTCGGTATGTTTGCCTTCTTCCCATTCGATGCCTCGCTCGTTCAGCATGTTTTTGTATGAGTCCTTAATCGTGGACATGTCTGAAACGAAGGTGTCGAAACCTTGTTTCTTTGCCAGAACGGCTGCTCCCGCACCGCTTTCTCCAGCTCCTAGTATGACAATTCTTTTAGCCATAATCTTCGTTTATCTTATCTTTAATGTAATAATCGTAATTGCAGCGAGTACGATGGTGACAATCCAAAAGCGTACCGTGATTTTTGATTCATGGAATACGCTGTTGGGTTTCATGAACAGATAACTGCAATTGGGGTCTAACTGTGCTAATGTAGTACGGAAATGGTCGTGGATAGGTGCACGTTTGAATACGCGTTGCAAATGCCCTTTCTTTTTTCCGCTTTTGAAATATCTCACCTGTAGAATAACCGAAAGGTTTTCTACCAAGAAGATTCCACAGAGAATAGGTATAAGCAACTCTTTATGAATGATGATTGCAAATACCGCTATGATACCACCAATGGTCAAGCTGCCGGTATCGCCCATAAATACTTGGGCGGGAAAAGCATTGTACCAAAGGAAACCGATCAGCGCGCCGATAAAGGCGCAGATAAAGATTACCAGTTCTTCACTGCCGGGAATATACATGATATTAAGGTATCCTGCATATTCGATGTGGCTGGATACGTATGCCAATATGCCTAAGGTAAGACCGATGATAGCAGAATTTCCGGCTGCCATCCCGTCCATCCCGTCATTCAGGTTGGCGCCGTTAGATACGGCAGTAACTACGAAAATGGTAACTAATACGAAAATAATCCAACCTACAGTTTGGGCATTATCTCCCAGGAAGCCTACGAAATCAGCATAATCCAAATTATTATTCTTGAAGAAAGGAATCGTAGTTTTAGTGGATTTCTGATCTTGTTCTTTGTGCACCACTTCTACAATTTCTCCCCCTCTTTGTATTTCTACGTTCTCACGGATAACAACGCTCGGACTTAAATATAAGGTGAGTCCCACAATGAGTCCTAAACCTACTTGGCCGATGATCTTGAATTTGCCGTGCAACCCTTCTTTGTCTTTACGGAAAACCTTGATATAGTCATCCAAAAAGCCTAATGTGCCTAGCCAAATGGTGGTAATTAACATTAATATCATGTAAATATTATGCAGTTTCCCCAATAAAAGGCAAGGTATGAGAATTGCGACAATAATAATTATACCTCCCATCGTCGGCACACCAACTTTTTTCACATTAAAAGGGTCTATAGATGCGTCACGTTGGGTTTCGGTTATTTGTTTACGTTTGAGCAGGTTGATGAAATATTCACCGAAGATAGCCGAGATCAACAATGATAAAATGATTGCCATCAATGAACGGAATGAAACGTAACCGAACATACCGGCTCCGGGAAAATCAAACTTTTCTAAATATTGAAATAAATAATATAACATCTTTTGGTTGGTTTATTCATTAGCAAAAATATCTCTTAATACTTCTTTATCGTCGAAATGGTGCTTTATACCTTTGATTTCCTGATAATTCTCGTGTCCTTTCCCGGCAACTAAAATGACATCTTTAGCTTGGGCTAGCATACAAGCTGTACGGATTGCTTCTTTACGGTCGGCTATGCTTATCACTTTACGCATATCCTCTTTAGTCAGTCCTGCCAGCATATCATTGATGATTTCCTGCGGCTCTTCAAAACGGGGATTGTCAGAGGTGATAATGACCTTATCGCTTTGCTTTACCGCTTCTTGTGCCATCAAGGGGCGTTTGCCTTTATCGCGGTTGCCGCCGGCGCCTACTACCGTAATTACATTACCTTTGCCATTCAGAACCTCGTGAATGGCATTCAGCACATTTTCCAAGGCATCCGGAGTATGGGCATAGTCCACAATGGCGGTGTATCCCTTGGGTGAGCGCAGTGAGTCAAAACGCCCGGCAACGGGGCGAAGAGTACTCAATGCCAGCAGTACCTCTTCTGTTTTTTTCCCAAGCAGGCAGGCTGTTCCATAGACTGCCAGCAGATTGGAAGCATTGAAGCGTCCGATGAACTGTACATTGACTTCCACATTATTTATATCAAGCAGCATTCCTTCGAATCCATCTTCCAGCACTTTTCCTTTAAAATCACTCAAACTGCGCAGCGAATAGGTGTGTACCTTTGCTTTGGTATTTTGAGTCATGACCAATCCGTTTTTGTCATCCAGATTGGTTAAGGCAAAGGCTGTTTTAGGCAGACTGTCAAAGAATGCTTTTTTGGCTTTCAGATAGTTCTCTACAGTTTTATGGTAGTCCAGATGGTCACGGGTAAGGTTGGTAAATATACCGCCTGCAAATTTTAAACCACCAATCCGTTTTTGTGCGACTGAATGTGAGCTTACTTCCATAAAGGCATATTTGCATCCTTCATCTGCCATGCGTCCCAGCAGTTTGTTTAGTGTAATAGGGTCAGGGGTGGTATGGTCAGTTGGAATGGCTTCCTCATCTATATAATTGCATACAGTGGAAATGAGTCCTGTTTTATATCCGAATTTACGGAACATATTATATAATAAGGTAGCAATAGTAGTTTTTCCGTTGGTGCCTGTAACACCGACCAGTTCCAATTTCGAGGTGGGGTCACCGTAAAACGTAGTTGCTAGTTTCCCGACAACGTCTTCCGTGTCGTTCACTTTTATGTAGGTAACATTTTCAATTAATGTCTCAGGAAGGTTTTCACATACCACTGTACGGGCTCCTTTTTCTATTGC